>JARFPR010000293.1 GCA_029288195.1 Gammaproteobacteria bacterium
CCGCCGAGATCGCCGTTGCGCAGTTCGCTTATCAACAGGCGGGATACTTTTTCAAGGTCTACCCGACCACCGGAAACAATACAGCCGCGTTTACGCGCTATCGCTTCCAGCAATTCGATGTCAGAATCGGGCAATGGCTCGATATCATAGCGTCGAATCAGGCTTTGCGGATAATCACGCATTAGAAATTCGGCGACAAAACTCGCCACATCCTGGAGTTCGAACGCGGTATCACGAATCGCGCCTGTAGCAGCCAGCCGATAACCACTGGCCTCATTCTCTATATTCGGCCAGAGCATACCCGGCGTATCTATCAGGGTTAACTCGGATGATATTTCGATACGTTGCTGCATACGGGTAAGCGCAGCCTCGTTTCCCGTCTTCGCTATACTGCGATTCGCGAGTCTGTTTATCAGCGTTGACTTTCCCACGTTGGGGATACCGGCAATCATCGCGTAAATCATCGACGACCGATTGTTACGCTTCGGTACTAACGAACGGCATAACGCGGGTAGCTCGAAAATGGAATCGTCACCCGTGTTGCACACCAGTGTTTTAACCAGGTTTTGTCGTTCCAGATTGATAATCCACGGGGCCAGACGCCCGGGATCCGATAGATCGCTCTTGTTGAGCAGCTTGATACAGGGCTTGTCGCGTCGCAGCTCTGCCAGCATCGGGTTTTCGCTGGAACCGGGCAGACGTGCATCGAGTACTTCGATGACAAGGTCGACTTGCGGCAGGATTTTTCTAACTTCCTTGCTCGCTTTGTGCATATGGCCCGGGTACCACTGAATCATGATTTGCCTGCAGTAACGAGAATCCGGCCGGGAGAGCTGTCCGCGGCGAAGTATTTCTATAAAAGACTGGATCGTATCGCAAATTGAAAAAAAATACTCCGTCGGCGCCTGTTTTCCGTATTCCCAATGTGATTAAAACGTTTAAAATAGCGCCATGGCTGAGATCAGGCATCGTATTGGCGTCAAAGGCAGCGCGGGGCAGGTTTACCAACTGCTGACTACCGATGCAGGACTTTCTAAATGGTGGACCACGGATACCCGGGGTGCCGGCGAGGTAGGCTCGATAATCGAGTTTCGCTTCGGTGGTGGCGGACCTGATTTTGAAGTCATCGAGTTGATTCCGGACCGACTGGTTCGATGGCGACATTCAGGTGAGATGCCACCGGCCTGGATGGGGTCTGAGATTCTGTTCGAGCTGGTTGAAGACAAAAAGCAGACGATTCTCAATTTCAGTCATTATAACTGGCAGAATGCAGATGAGTTCTTTGCGCATTGCAGTTCCAAATGGGGTGTTTTTATGATGAGCATAAAATCCTGTATCGAGACGGGTAGAGGTCAGCCCTACCCGGACGATGTTCATATCGATTTCGACGAATAAAAAATGAGTGATTCTGAAACTATCATCGCCGAGCTTGAATCCGAGTTTGTGGAGCTCTTCAAGATTCTAAAATTTGAAGGCCTCGCCGACAGCGGCGGCGACGCCAAGCAGGCAATTGCCGAGGGCCGGGTTAGCGTTAACGGCGAGATCGAAACCCGTAAACGCAAAAAGATTAAAGCCGGTGATCAAATCGATTTTATCGATCATCACATCGACGTAATCGCCAGGGCTGACGGCTGACATTTACGCCCGATTTTCGGGATGACGCGTTATTTTTTTCAGGCTAGAATAACCCCCCTTTTCCAACCCGGCTCTGGATTTACGCTCCAGGAGGCTCGATGACATCACCTGTCGTTATCGCGACGTTTTATCGCTTTGTGCGTCTGGACAATTTTGCGGAATTGCGCGACCCGCTGCTGCGGGTGATGCTCGACAACCAGGTGCGGGGGACCATACTGCTGGCCGCCGAAGGCATCAACGGGACCGTCGCCGGTAAGCGCTCTTCTATTGAGCGCCTACTCGACACCCTGCGGCAGGATGATCGCCTGCGGGATTTTGATTGCAAACTGTCATTCGACGATGAAATGCCTTTTTATCGATCGCGTGTTAAATTGAAACGTGAAATCGTCACCATGGGAATCGATGACCTCGATCCGGCAAACAGGGGGACCTATGTCAGCCCCGCTGACTGGAACGAATTGATCAGCGACCCCGA
>JARFPR010000151.1 GCA_029288195.1 Gammaproteobacteria bacterium
GCAGCTCGCCTGCCAGACCGGCAGATTGACTGGAAACTCGCGCAGGTTGGCCGCTGAGGTAGTATAGGTTTCATTTGCTACCAGCGGATCGGCATGCGCGGATTGAGCCCAGGTCAGGCCCAGTTTGTCGTGACAGGCCTGGCAGATAATATCGTTGGCTTCGTCGAAGTTACCACCTGATGCAAAACCCTCCTGGAAACGGTGCAGGCGCAGAAACTTGATATCTTTGGTAATGTCGGCATCTCGAATGTGCGGGTCGTGGCAGCTGGTGCACTGAACCTGGTCGTTTTCCAGCGGAACCTGTGGTTTGATTCCCGGAGCCCGGTTGGCGATATGGGCCTCGAAATCAGGATTACGCAGTTCTCCGTCGGCGCTGGCCAATGCACTATCATAGGTGAAGGAAATCGGATGATCATTACTCAGGTCGGTGCCCAGGTTGCGAGTAAAACCGGTCGAATCACCCTGGTTCGATGGCATCACACCGCCGGCACCGGTTCCCGACATTTCGATGGTTACATTGTGCTGCGTGTTCACGACATTAACCTGGCCGATCGCGATGGTGCCATCGTGGCAGGATAAACACAGCTTGGAACTGCCACCCGGCGTTGCCGCGATATCGTTGGCATCGATCGTATTAGAAGTATAAGGCGTGTAAGCCGCACCCGAAGCCTGCCGATTCCATAGCGGCGCGGCGGGTAGCTGTTCGGCATGATGAGGTGTATGGCAAAATACACAAATCTGGCTTTCCGAAACCGCGCTAACGCTGCCCGGGCCGCTGACTGACAAATTGTGCTGGGTACTGGCTATATCGGATACGCGTTCAGCATGTATCGAAAAACTGGCCGCCAGCAGCACACTAGCTAACGGCCAACACGAAAAACGTAAATGATGTCTCGCAATATCCATATTAATTACTGCCCAAATATTGAAACATCGAAATCCGGCTGTTCAGCATATCCGACACGTAGACCCGGTCCCTGTCATCAACCCATAGCCCGGTCGGCTGCGAAAATTGACCAGGTGCGAGGCCCGAACCGCCGATTGACATTAACAATTCGCCGTTTCGATTGTATATCAGCACGTGATCATAATAACTTTCAGAAACATAGATATTACCGTCCGAATCAATCGCGATCCCTTTGGGTCGGGAAAAGTTACCGACATACAATCCCCGTTGACCGACTGATTTCATAAACCTGCCCTGGTCATCGAATATCTGGATACGTGCATTTAAGGAGTCGACCACATAAAGCCTGCCCTGGCGATAAGCTAGATAGGTAGGGCGGTTAAACTGGCTTTCCCCAGCGCCGCTGGCGCCCCAGATTTCGATCAATTCTCCCCGGGTATTGAATAACTTGACGTCACTTGCATCAGTATCGCTGATAAAAAACCTCTGGCCAGCTGGATCAAAGGTTATTCCGGTTGGGCGTTCCAATACCGCGTGCCCGAAGCTTTTTATTAATTCACCATTCAAATTCAATTGATAGACCAACGCTAATTCGGAGTCGGTCACCCATAACGAATTCTGCGCATGCGTAACACCAATGGGACTCGGCAACGGGAAATCCAGGCCGCGTTCATTCCAGACAGCGAATTCCCCCAGATTTTCATCGAACACGAATATTGACTGCAGTCCCGGATCGGTAATGTAAATCTTACCGCGGTTATCGGTGACCACCTGCTGCGGTCGTACCAGGTTGAGTAGCGATGCTTGTTTTGCGTCAAGGCCGACGATGGCCGCAAAAAATCTCGCCATGCCGCTTCGATTCGGCTGGTCTTTGCTATTCGACTCTCCGTAGAGATGACCAATAAAGGCGTATCGCGGTACCGCTGGTTGCGGCGGCCAGACCGGGCCGTCCTGGCTGGTGTCATCGATCGAAGGCATCTTAAACGAATGTTGACTGGAAACGGCACTGCACCCGGTGATCGTTAGCAAAACCATGGTGCTCAGGAGGGAAAACAGGAATTCCTTGCGCAATGTAACAGCCGCGATTAATGGTACCTGTCTGCGCTCTACCACCGCCCGGGACCCCCAGTCTGATTACTGCCGCGGATACCCGTTTTCAGCCCCGGCTTACCCGAATGGCAGAGGTGACATTCGTCCACGGACCAGGCAATCTCCCCGTTGTGACACATCCCGCAGTACTGCCCATCGATGATTTTCCCCATGTTCATCTGATTGGCTCCCGCGCGCATTTCAAATCCCAGTTCTTGATGGCAAACCTTGCAACGAAAGCGAATTCGGTGAAACCAGTGTGGGAAGATAACCGGGCGCACATCATTTGCATCGGAAAGCTTATTCAACACAACGTCACCGTATTCCGCACTTGCATCTGGCATCATACCAGCCAGGGCCAGGATCAGAACTAACCGCATACTGACCCTGTTTGATTGAATGGAACTAACTGGCATGATCTTCATAGTGTGCGTTCAACCTCATACCAGGCATCTAGTCCGATACTGATATCGGCTGTACTCCGGGCTTTCCAGTAAAGCTGCTTCTGGCAACGCTGTGGCAACGATTGCACTCGGTTAAAGGGAATGCAACCGCACCGTGGCATTGTCCACAATACTCGCCGGACAGGATAGCAAACATATTGATCGGGTTGGCATCGACTTTTTCGACGAAAATTTTGTCATGACAATTAGCGCAATCCAGCCATTCGGTATGGGGTTTATGCGGAAACATGACCAACGATAACTCCCCGGTCTTCTCCATGATGATATCCATATCGAGTACCTCGATTTTTGTTTCCGGTAAGATATTGGTGCGCGGTTCGATATAGCCCTCGCGTAACGCTCTGATCCAGGAGACCTGGTTCCCGGTAGTATCTGGCGGTAGCAATGAGAGTGCGCTCGCCGGCTCCTGCAAAACTCCGATCGCAGGGCTCGTCGGATCATGTAATCCGTCTTCAACCAGTGTTCTCCAGCTTGGCTCTGCCGCCAACAAGGCAAAAGACAGGCTGAGCGGAAGAATATAAAGGGAATGTTTAAATTTCATGGCCGTCGATTTGACTATCCAGGAATGTAAATCCCGGCGCTGCGAATCGCGCGAACCAGTTGTCTAGTTGACTGTTCGAGCAATTCGATGGCTTGCTCGTGCGCATTTTTACCGGCAAAGGCATCTGCCTGCTGTCGCAAAACCCTGGCTTCAGCGATGTAATCAACTATCTTCTGTTTCATGCTATTCGATTTCTGTTTCTCGTCAACCAACAGGCTGATCAGCATCGAATGCGTATCATTACGATCAATTTCATATAAATACTCCTCTTCCTTACTGTCAAACTGCAGAGACCGCACTAGCGTCTGGCCCGACCTGATTGCCTCGATGCTTACCTTCAATAAATGGTAGGCCTTGTCTATCTCGATCCTGGCTTCGGTATTTTTGCCCTGATCGAGTAAGCTATCAGCCCGACTAACCAACGCTGTCAGCTGATCATTGACTCTGCCCCTGGTTTCAGTTTCATGATTTTCATCAGAAATTCGATTAAAGGCGTCCTGCAAAGCAATTACCGATTCCCTACGCTGCCCGTAGTTGTCAATATTTTTGCCTTCTCCCAACGATGTTGGCGTCGACAGTTTTATGGCTTCAAACATTAATCGGGTGGACCGATTTAACAAATCCGTACCAGCCTGTTCATTGCCCGACGCAATTTTTTGCTGTGCTTGCCGGTAAGCATCAAGCGCCTCTTGGCGCTTCAATTGGGCTTCACTGTTACCACTGTTAATCACCTGTTTTGCACCGGAGGACTGATTTAACAGTTTTTCAATATTCGCCAGGCGGTCAGCAGCAGTCGTTTGCGCTTCAAGGTTGCCAAGCGGCGTGGAGAGCAACATGATTAGAAACGATTTGTAAAATAATTTAATCATGAGCCTTATATCAAATCTCGATCCCCAGGATTTTAAGCACCGCGGATAGCTGGTTCATGGTTTTGTCGAGTACCGGAATCGCCTCGGAGAACTGACCTTGCAATTCGAAGTTTTCCGCAATCTCGAGATTCAGCATCGAACCATAGACGTATTTGTCCGTCAGCTTACGGGTCTGATCATCGATGTCGATTTTTGACAGGGCTATTTGAACCAGATCCAGATAGTGGTAGGTACGATTGATCATGTACTGGTATTCGTCCTGGGTCGTGTTGAAATTCAAATCGTAAACAATCATGGTTTCATGCTTTAAGGTATCTATCAGCGCAACCTTCAAACCATAGGCTTCTTCGAGCAAGGCGATCGCTGCGTCATATAATTCCGCATCGGCTTGCCTGCTCGCCCGGTTGCGCAGTTCGCTGATGCGTTGCAACTTATTTTCTAATAATTCATTTTCCTGTTCGCTTAGTTCGTTCCATTCAGGCAATACAAATGCATCGAGCTGTTCCATGAATTTGTGATACTGATTCCTTTTTTGCTGCGGCACACTGAGCAGCTGCGCACTGGCACTTAAGTCTCTGAGTACATAGTCGAGAACCGCCTCGGCTTCCAGGTACTGTCCCCTGTCAAAGTACTCTTCTCCTTTGAGAAAGTTTTCCGCTGCCCTCGCAAGTAATTCCCTGGCGACGCTGTCATCGCTTGCTTCCACGCGTTGCAACATATCGGGACTGTGTAGTATGAGATTGAGCATCTTAATTTTTTGCGCGATCTTTTCACTGGTGCTTTTTACACTGCCGATTTCCGTACCCGATTCAACCTGTGCCATGGCCACATTCAAACTAAATATCAAGCTCAATAATAAAGTAGTTATCTGCATCGTCTCGATCTCGTTTTAATTACTTGCCTGGTTACTCGACTCGGTTGCGACCGGTTTTTGTTTTGAATGACACTTACGGCATTCGGAAACAGGGAACGCAACTTTGCCATGACACACGCCACATGACTGGCCCAGTAAAATCGACGCCATCGATATCTGATTGGCACCTTTTTGCGGAATGAAAATGGCGGGATGACAATTTGAGCAATCTAGCCACTCGGTATGCTGCTTGTGCGGATAGACGACATCCGGCATCGATCCCTTAACTTCACGCACGATATTCAAATCCATGATCACGGGACTGGCGTCATCGCTTAGCCGATCATAGCGGGGCGTAATTTCATTGCCCTGTAAAGCTTTTACCCAGTCAACCCGGTTTCCGGATTTCGACTTACTCAATGAATCGAATGCAACCTTCGGTTCCTGCAGCAACAGGGTGCCGGGACTCTCGGGATCGTGGATACCATCTTTGGCAGGGGCTGGATTCCATTCGGAGGAAGGTTGCATCAGTCGGTTAAACTGGTTAACGCTGCTGGTTTGCGTTTTTTTAACCGGCTCTTTCTTATCGGCAGCCAACGGCTGTTGCGTTTCTTTGGCAGCCTCCTTTTTTACAGGATTTTGTGCATATTGATCAAAACCGGAAGCGGCTAACATATAGTTGATCGCATTTTCAATTTCCTTATCCTTGATTGTCGGATTACCACCCTTGGCGGGCATATTTTTAAATCCTTTAATGGCATGTGATAACAATACTTCGAAACCCTGCTTTTCACGTGCGATCCAGTCCTCCTGGTTGCCCAGTCGCGGTGCCTGCAAGACGCCGGCCGTATGACAGGCACCGCAGGCGGTATCGTAAACCTGTTTTCCATTACGAACGCTTTCTGCTGCCTGCAGGCCGACATTCGTGGCTGCCAATAAAAGCGTATAACCGATAACGCGATACAGGTATCGGATCGTATTAACCGTCATTGGCCATCGCTTTTTCATTCCACGCTCTCTGCCTGCTTTCTTTTTGTGGTCGTGGTCAATTTGGAGGCCGTGCTCTGATGCACCTGGGTCGGCTGTCCTGGTTTGCCGGTATGACAGATATCACAGTTCTCAACTGCCCAGGCCACTTCACCATTGTGACAGGCACCGCAGTACTCACCATCGATAATCTTGAGCATATTGATCTGGTTGCCCCCGGCTTCCATCTTGAATCCGAGATCCGCATGACAAACCTTGCATCTGAAACGAATGCGATGAAACCAGTGTGGAAAAACAACCGGACGCATCCCGGCCTCGTCGGAGTAGTTGTTGATTAGCACGTCACCATACTCCGCGGCAACCATTATCGGCGTTGCTAGCAATGAGAGGATAAAAGCTATGAAAATGCACTTGCCATTTTTGAACATGCAGGATTCCTCTATTTCAAAGATCGCCAAACGACCTTGTTACCTCAAACTTGAACAACCGATCGTACTCATCGTTGACCTTGATAAAATCAAGATCGATTTCGATTTCGAGGCGACCGATCCTGTAGAGCAAAGAGTTCTCCAGAGAAACCTCCGTACCCGAATCGGGGTTTCTGATAAGTTTTTCGGTTTCGGACTCGCGTTTGGTCAATTGCAAATCGGATAGAAAAATCAATCCAGGCACATTAAAAGCGCGGCTGCTTCGATAGCCAAGCTGGCCATTCCTGGCCGTTTCCTCAGTGAGTTGTTTTTCAAACTCCCGTCTGGAATGCTGCAGGGTGAGATTGCCGTTGAGTTGCGAGTATCGGCTTAAGCGAGTCGATCCAGTGTATTGAAAATTAACCAGTTGAAAAAAATCATCTTCCCGATTTAAGCTACGCGAATCACTTAACAGCAGACGAACCAGATTCTGATCTCCAGACGCTGAATTGGACCAGGTCATGGAGTAGGAATGATCGATGCTCTTTTCATCAGCCCGTTCGGACTCGTAATCGTAATTAAACGACTGGGTCAGATTGGTTCTCAACTGATAGCCACCCTCGGGCGAGTAATCGTTAAACAGCGAATGGCTGAACTGATTATCCAGCGATTGTTCAGATTCAGAATCACCATGCTGATTGTTGTAAGCAGTTCCGGCGAACCATCCATAGTCGCCCAAACCCGTAGGGAATCTATCTGCCGTATACCTCGCTGACAGTGATTCGCTGATGGTAGTCTCTTTTACACCACCAACCTCATTAGAATTAATATTGATCGACTCGCTTAACTGCAGATTATCCGTAATGTCATAAATCAATCCCTGGTTCAGGTTAGCAATTGAAGTTTCAATCTCGACTGCTTCATTTTGTGTTGCATTTACCGGTTGATCGCTGTCGCTGATCTCGAATAAACGCAGGTTGCCGGTCAATCTTAGGGTCTTCTTATTTCGCGGGCGCCAGGAAAGAAAGCTTGAGAACTGCGACGTGTCAACCGTACTGCTCGAATTCAACAGGTCGATCTCGCTAGTGGACTTCGATACCAGATTATCCCATGAAAAACTGGTTACACTGCCATAGCTGTGATCCAGCGTAATCGAACTTCGCTCACCCTCTTCGTCAGTCGTCGTGTTATCCACGGTATCCAGTTTTATCTCGGTATCAAATTTGTGTTGCCCAACCCGATTAATGCTGTTCAGCAACAGGCTGTCGGCAATGAATCTATTATTATCACTATCGTCTTGCTCGTTATTTTCATACTCGGCACGATAGTTATGCTTACCGTCCCGACTACTGTACAACTGAGTGACACCGTATTCGGTATCTGTGACATCACGTCCGAATGTATCGCTGTCGAACTCGTTCCGGCTTTCTATAAAATAGGCGCTAAACGGGAAGCGGCTCGTCGGAAACAAACTGAAGTTAACGTCTCCGGTGACAAATTCGTTGGTTGAATCCCGCTGATCCTCAATGTCGGTTTCCTCAACCGATAAACTAAGGCTGCCACTTGCCAGCGCGAACCAGGGTCGCCAGATGTAACTACTGGCACTAATTGTCCCTGTGTTTAAAAAGTTCGAACTACTGCTATCGCTGGCACCCCTCTCCCGAATCCGGTAGGTACTGCTCAGTTCCCCCCAGACGCGCTGGGATCCGCGCTGCTCAAGTGCCAGTGCACTGGAAACTCTAACCATAACCATGACTATAAACAGGCCATGGATTATTGTTCTCGGGATGATCCACACAATACTTCATGATCAACGTAGATGACGAGTTACTCATGGACGACAATATTTGCCGCCGCCCTTAGGTTTTCGACATAGCTGTTCCAGGCATCCTCCTGCATTTCCCGGTAAAGGAGGCCCGCAGCCCTTTTTTCAACCTCATCGAATGACTTTAGTTGCGCAGCCTGAACGCCGTTCAGCAAAAAAAGCGTTACGCCTTCAAGCACCCGAATGGGATCACTAAGCTGACTGATTGCGAGGGTTTCAATCTTTTTCTGTACATCGGACTCGAGCACGCCCCGGTGCAGGTATCCGAGATCACCACCATTCTCGGCACTGGGGTGGTCCGAAATTTCTTTGGCGAGCACGGCAAAGTCCTCGCCTGACTCGATTCGTTGCTTTAACTCTGCGGCCACGGTTTGCGCTTCGATCCAGCTGCTCTCCTGGGCGTAGGGTGGTACTTTGAGAAGAATAACCGATAACCACAGGCGCTCTGGTTCGGTAAATTTATCCGGTCGATCAAGATAGTACTGCTTAACCTGGGCAGTTTCCGGTGTGGGCAAATCCTTTATTTTTGCCTCCATCTTTTCGAGTAAATCCTGTCGCTCCAGGGTTTCGAGCATTCGCGATGCCACCGTTTCGCGTTGTGCCTGCAATGCAGGGTTAGCGGCATTTTTCAGGAAAAAGGCATCGATATTCGCATCTATCCGTTTTCGGTCCGGCTGTAATCCCCGCTTTAACGCTTGGTCGTGTACCAGTACCTGGGTAATAATGTCGTCAGCGACCTGTTGCCTGAATTCCTCAAGCTCGGCGGCGGGCACCTTGCCGTGATAATACTTTTGCCTGACCGCATTCCGAAAAATCGCCTGGAATTCGCTTACATCGATGGTTAAGTCATTAATTTGAGCAAAAATCTCGTTCTGCTGTACCGCCACATCTATGTTTTGTGCAGTCACATCAAACGCCAGTAACAGTGCGCTCAAGCCGACGCTCAGTATCAGTTTACGCATACACGCACCTCCGTTAGGTAAGTTAATTACAGGATTTGTAATCGACATCCCCCTCCTGCTAAAACGCCTTCAGCGCCGGCAATGAGAAACATAACCGACGCTGAAGGTGTTATCAGGAGATTGGCTCGCCTCTACACCACCCTTATTTGATATGACAGGACAGACACACTTCACTGCTATCGTTGGATACGCGCAGGAAGGTATCGTTAACCTCGGAATGCGGGTCATGGCAGCTTGCGCATTCAACGAATGGTTCGACCAAACCAGATGGACCGTCGTTACGAGTATAGAGCTGCATATCTTCCTTTTCGCGACCCGCGGTTCCACCAGTGGTATTAACCCACCAGATGGTGGTACCGTTGACGTCGGCAACGACGGGATCGATAAAGTCCACATCGACCTTGGTACCCTGGGATGTACCCACGGTTCCGCCCTCGCTGATTCCGCCTCCGGCGTATTGAACGCCGATCGGATGATCATCTCGGAGATCCTGACCCAAAACCGGATCTCCAGTCATGGCTCCCGGATCCGCGACAAATCCTGCCGAATCGAAACCAGATCCCGGCTCGTTGATCAAGCTGTCTATTGCCTGGGTACCGTCGTGGCAGGACAGACAGGCGATAGAAACCGAGCCTACCGGGGCAATATCGCCGTCATTGCTCGAAGTGCCTAAGCTGTCATAGGTCTGGTAGGCAGTTGGCAGCGCCAGGGTCTTATTCCACAGCGGTACCGATGCACTGGTATCCCCACCATGCGGGGTATGGCAGAACACGCAAATTTCCGCGGTTTGTCCGGCGCCTGCTGAACTCAGGTTATGCGGGGTAACGGTTATATCCGCTTTTACCTCGGTCCAGCTCATTGCCCCAAGGGCTACGATGCTGATCACGAAAATGAACATAACCACCCCGGCACTTAAGGATCTTAACTGTAAAATTAAATTTTTCATGGCTCTATCCCCTTTTGCTAAATTTATTTCTTAAATTCAGTTAAAGGAATTGCACCAATCGTGCCAAGATTCCAGAATTGCGGCTCAGCTACTTAGTCTCGAAATTAATATCATTGAGATCAAAGACTTAGTTGACAAGTGCAAACCTGAAATCTCGCGATCAAAGAATCCTGTACACGTAAATTGAGTATTTTTCCCAATCCTGGGAAAAATTGATTTGCACTTTTCTCGATTCGTAGAAACCGCGGTGGATGCGGTGGCGGGAGTCAACGACCAGGTCAGGATGTGTGCACCGAATCGATAAAGATAATTTTGTCAAAGACACGATTTAACGTGCGGCTGGTGAAATTATGCATCTGCGCCCCGCCTCTCCATTCTATAGATTGGCCGATTGTAAGCGCAGTTTCAGGTGCCGCCAGCCATATACTGTTACCATTTTCGTCAACCCGGATAAAGCTATAGCCAGCCCCTTTCATCGACTCCGTCACTATTCCACGACGTTGCGCAGCAACCTTCACGGCCTCATCAATCAAACGGTCCACAAACAGAATCTTATCGAACTCACGGTTAAGTGCTGAGCTCTTGAAATTCTTCATCAACGCGTAATCTTTCCAGGCTATTTTCTGACCTGGTTTTAATGCCGTCAT
This sequence comes from Gammaproteobacteria bacterium, assembly GCA_029288195.1. GTDB lineage: Bacteria > Pseudomonadota > Gammaproteobacteria. Next base: position 10,498 of record JARFPR010000151.1, read on the forward strand.
TGCGGTTGCCAACCAGAAGTCATCGCCACTGATGTCTACCCTGGCATAGGTATAACCTCCACCTATCTTGACCTCTTTGACCATGCCGTGATTTTTCTTCGGTCTAACCGGCGAATTGACCGCTTTTATTGCAGCCATTTTCGCGGCATCATTATCAGAACTGGATTGTGTTCGATCCCGTGGTGTTGAATCTGTGCAACCGACTGACAGCAACATTGCGCTGACTAGAAAAACTACGGCGCTCGCGTGCAAGTTAATTTTGCCTGTTTTCATGATACCCGTCCCGATTAAGATTAGTTTTTAGTGAATTAAGCTTCGCAATTATCGCGCCACTCCTGAAAAAGCCTTGCCAGACCTGTCTGCAACCATATCAACCAGGGCCTGGTCCCTGGATTGGTTTCTCAATTATGAGAATTCCCACTTTTTTAGGTCCCGGGGATTAATATCGGCTCAGGGTTTCAGGCCCGGATCGTATACCAGCCATCCCTCGGTCGCGGGTAGTCTGGCTGGCCTGAACACGTCTACCTTCCTGAAGTATTGGTCCACCATGTAAACCCTGCCATCCTCATCAACCGCCAAACCCGCCGGTAGCATAAATCTGGCCGGGCCAGGGGTGGAGTTGCGCATGCCCACTGGTAGCAATAGTTGCCCCTCAGGATTGAATATCTGAAAATTTCCGAATGCGGTATCGGCGACGTAAATGTTCCCCTCCTGATCGACGCCGATACCCTTGGGCCTTGAAAACTGGCCACTGCGGCGCCCAATCTCGCCGAAGCTACTGACGAAATCGCCTTCCGGAGTGAACTCCTGCACTCGAAAATTACCGCCGTCGACGACATAAAGGTTGCCGTTTTGACCAATAGTCGCATCACGCGGCAGATTCAGTTCGCCGTCTTCTTTACCGCGTTTGGAGATGGTTTTTAGCTGGCTGCCAGTCGCTGCATCAAACACTAGCACGCGGTGCATTTTACTGCTTACCCCGCCAGTGTCGACGACAAACACGCGATCACCGTTGGGATCGACAGTCAATCCGGCCGGCCGGGAAAAATTTTCGGGCTCGCCGAAGCGACGCAGGAATTTGCCATCGCGATCAAACACTACGACTTGTTTGAGCGACGCATCGCAAACGTATAGATTTCCATTCTGGTCAATATCCAGCCCCATCGGCTTTACCAACTGGCCTGGACCATCGGTGCCAATCTCAAAGAAGCGCCCCTCGCGTATATCGAAAGCGTGAACTATACGCTTCATGGTATCGCTCACATAAACGCGGCCTCGATGCACCGTAATGCCAAATGGTTTTCCCATCCCAACGCCGGTCCGCCTGGCACCGGTAACCCAGCGTTTAAATTGTGATTCATCGGATTCTATCTCAACATCGGCGCTGCTGATCAGGCTGCGCTCGAACAGAAAACGGGGCTCATTCGGCGGCGACGGGAATACCGGTAGTTCCATTTCTTCCTCTGCAGGTGGGGCAGTAGCGCAGCCAGGTAACAAAAGAAATCCGGCAAGTAACAGCAGGGAGGTTCGGATCAGCCTGGGCATAGTGATTAACTAGACAAATGAATTCAAACAAAACAGGCAGCAAAAGCTGTGCCAACCTGGTCCGCTGGTGAGCGATTAATTTATGGCACTAAAGTTGCTCTGTTTTCTAATACTTAATTCTGCCACTGATTTCTAAAAATTTACTGGGGCGATCGCTAATGAAACTGGTTCTGTCTTTGTTTTTGCCGTGTCTATTGCTAAGCGCTGTTCCCTTGCAAGTCGTTGCCATCGATGCAAAGGCGCTTTACAAAGATTACTGCTCGGTCTGCCACGGCGATAATGGCGACGGCAATAGCCATGCAAAACAGGGTCTGGTCCCACCACCGCGGGATTTCACCAGCCCATCGTCAACGGTCGAGCTAACCCGACCGCGAATCATTCACGCGATTCGCGATGGCGTGCCGGGCACCGCGATGACGGGTTGGAAAACCCGACTCAACGACGACCAGATAGAAGCGCTGGCCGACCTGATTAGAATCGATTTCATGCTACCCAGTACGACCGAAACCACCACCGAGGGTGGCCAGATTTATGCGGCGTACTGTTCAGTTTGTCATGGTGACAGCGGCAAAGGTGCGGTGTGGGCAACCACCGGTCTGTCTCCCAGGCCAGCGGACTTCACCAACCCGCAGTTTCAGACTTCGATGACCCGGGATCATTTGATTCAGTCGGTCAGTTACGGCCGCCCTGAGACTGCCATGACCGGGTGGAAGAAACGCCTGACCGATAAACAAATAGAAACCGTCGTCGACTTTGTCATTACCGCTTTCATGCCGGATTTCACTGGCCCAGTACAAGGCGAGGAAAAGGTCGTTAGCGCGAAATCCACCCACGAACATAGCGACGGGCATGATCATACCCATGCGGACCCTGATACCGAACTCAGCGTTTATATGAGCAGACCCCCGGCGAACGGATTACAGGGCAATGCCGTCCGTGGCCGAGATCTGTACATTAATAACTGTGCTACCTGCCATGGCGAGAACGGTGACGGCCGCGGACCCAGGGCTTATTTCATCAATCCCAAGCCGCGCAATTTTTTGCATACTGCCTCACGTGCCTCACTGAATCGACCGGCGCTGCAGCGTATCATCAGTAAAGGTAAGCTACGCACCGAGATGCCCGCCTGGGAAAAGGTTTTCGACGCACAACAGATCGCGGACGTTGGAGAGTACGTGTTTACCGCATTTATCCAACCCTAACGACATAGCCATGTCCTTGTTTTATCGCGCGTTACTGTTACTACTGGTTTTTTTCACCCTGCCTGCAACAGGGACTGACTTCCGCTATGTCGCTGAGGATCTTCATGAACAGGGACGAACCATATACAACTACCGCTGCTATTTCTGTCATGGCTATTCCGGTGATGCAAAAACGCTCACGAGCACCTTTCTAAGCCCTGCCCCTCGCGACTTTACTCGGACCGATCCGGAATCCCTGTCCCGCCAATCCATGATCAAAACTGTCAAAGAGGGCAAACCGGGGACCGCAATGCATGGTTTTGAAAGGGTGTTGACAGATCAGGAGATTACCACCGTGGTCGAATTTGTTCGCACCGAGTTTATGCTCGAGCAACGTCCGAACACCCGCTACCACACCGCTGCAAACGGATGGCCAAATCACGAT
>JARFPR010000390.1 GCA_029288195.1 Gammaproteobacteria bacterium
CCTGTTTCAAATCGCCACGTTCCAGCAGCGCGGTCAGCTCTAGTATTGTCAGCAATGCACTATAGGCGCTCCAGTCACCTTTTAGTGCCGCAAAGTAATGAAACCGTTTCATCAGGGTTTCGACACGCAGGCACATGCGAAGGCGTTCGTTTAATGTCTGTTCGAAGATTTGGTATCTAGGCGGCATCGCTCATGAAGATCTGCAAAACATTTGAAGTATAGCTGAAAACGGGTACCAGATGTCGAGGCCGTATTAACCGAAATACAAGCTTCTTTCTAGCTTGCAGATCGTTGCAGGTAGCTATGGTGCAGGGCAGCTACCTGGGAGCGGAGGTCGCTGTCGTCGCTACCGTTATCGATAATGTCGTGGGCCCTGGCCAGTCTTTGCGAGTTGCTTAGCTGCTGGGACATCATCTTGTGCGCCAGCGATTCGTCGATATTGTCTCGTTTCATGAGACGTTCTACCTGTAGTTCCGCCGGGCAATCCACCACCAGAATACGATCGGCCAGTGATTGAAAATTTGTTTCGAATAACAGGGGAATTACCACTATCACATAGCTCGCGCGCGAATGTTCAACTACCGCCTCGTGACTGCGTTGATAAATTAGCGGATGCAGCATGGTTTCGAGCCACGATTTTTCAGCAGGGTCCGAAAAAACGATTTCGCGTAGCCTGGCCCTGTCAATATTATTGTTCGTGTCTAATATTTCTTTACCGAAATGTGCGCAAACCTGGTCGTAGGCGAGCTCACCGGGTTCAAGCAGTTGGCGACTGATGACATCGGTGTCAATTACCGGAACCCCGAGCTCGGCAAAAAGGTTGCTTATCATGGTCTTGCCTGATGCGATACCACCGGTGAGGCCGACTGCATACATGGGCTAGCGTGACTAGATTCCGAACAGGGAATTATAAAAACGCATCAACTCATTGCCCCAAATTAATGTAATCCAGCCAGCCGCGGCGAGATAGGGGCCGAACGGAATCTGGGTGCTGCGTTCGGTTTTGCCGAGTACGATCATGGTAATACCGACTGTTGCGCCGACCAGCGATGAGGTCAGGATTACGACCAACAACGGTTTCCATCCTAACCAGGCGCCAAGCATAGCGAGTAACTTGAAATCTCCATACCCCATGCCTTCTTTACCGGTTACCAACTTGAACAGGATAAATACGGTCCACAGGCTCATGTAGCCGGCCATTGCGCCAATGACGCTGGCTTCGAGACTGATGAATACATCAAATAGTGAAAGCAGGATCCCGAGCCACAGCAGTGGCAACGTAATGCTGTCGGGGAGTAACTTGTGACCGATATCGATTCCACTGGCGGCGATCAGGCACCAGGACAGAAACAGGGCCGCTAGTGCTTGCAGACTGACGCCGAAATGCCAACCGACAACGACCGAAATAATTGCGGTAAATAGCTCGACCAGTGGATATTGTAGTGAAATCCTGGTCTTGCAATCGGAACACTTGCCACCCAGCACCAGGTAACTGATCATCGGCACGTTTTCGAGGGCAGTGATTTGATGTCCACAGTTGCCACAGCGTGAGCGAGGGGTGCTCAGGTTGAATTTTTCTGGCGCGGGATCGGCGGGCTGTTCCAGGAATTCGAGACAGTCATGTCGCCACTCACGCTGCATCATTATCGGCAGACGATAAATGACAACATTCAGAAAACTACCGACAACTGCTCCTACGACAAACAGAGTGCCGAGGTATAAAACCTGCTGCTGTTCGAATAAGGAAATGAACAGGTCGAGCAAGCAGCTATCCCTAGACCACTGCGCCCAGTTTGAAGATAGGCAGGTACATCGCCACAATAAGACCACCGACGAGGACACCGAGTACCGACATAATAAGGGGTTCGAGCAGCGATGTAAGCGCGTCGACCGCGTTATCGACCTCGTTCTCGTAAAAATCGGCCACCCTGGCCAGCATCGCATCGAGCGAACCGGCTTCCTCACCGATCGAGACCATCTGGATCGCCATGTTGGGAAATAGCCCGGTGTTACGCATCGAGGTTTGTAACTGGGTGCCTTGCGATACTTCGTCCTTAATTTTAATACTGGCTTCGTAGTAAATGATATTACCACAGGCGCCCGCTACCGAATCCATCGCCTCTACCAGCGGCACACCCGCGGCGGACATGGTTTCGAGGGTGCGGGAAAATCGGGCAATGGCCGATTTGGTTGCGATATCGCCAACCACCGGGGCCTTTAGTGACATTCGATCGAACCACCTCTGCATCTTGGGAGAGGTCTTTTTAATTCTCAGTATCAGGGTCACGCCGCCGGCAATTCCACCAGCAATGATCCACCACCATTCCTGCATAAACTCGGACAGGTCGATCACGAATCGAGTCAGTGCCGGTAAATCGGCGCCAAATGAGTCAAACACTTCCTCGAACTGGGGCACCACGAATATCAGCAGGATTACGGTGACGACAAAGGCAACCACCAATACCGATATCGGATAGAACAGCGCTTTTTTAACCTTGGCCTTGAGCGCCTCGGTTTTCTCCTTGTAGGTCGCCAACTTGTCGAGCATGGATTCCAGCGCACCGGATTGTTCGCCGGCATTGACCAGGTTGATAAAAAGCGGGTCAAAATAAAGCGGGTGTTTTGTCAGCGCTTCGGCCAACGAGACACCACCTTCGACTTCGCTCTTGATAGCCAGAATCAGTTGCTGCATCGACAGCTTTTCGTGGCCCTGGCCAATGATTTCGAAAGACTGTACCAACGGCACACCGGCCTGCATCATGGTCGCCATCTGGCGTGCAAAAATTGCGATATCGGCAGGCTCGGGTTTTGCCGCGCCAAATAATGGCTGTGGCTTTTTCTTGACCTTGATCGGATTGACGCCCTGTTTACGCAGTTCGTTCTTGGCGAGGGTATCGCTGAGGGCGAATATTTCACCCTTGACCTTGGCGCCGGCACGATTGGTGCCTTCGTAAGTGAATTCGATTTTTTCTGCGGTTTTAGGTTTTGCTGCCATTGCTTAGTCCTTTGTTACCCGGTTTGCTTCTTCGAGGCTGAGTACGCCTTGCATAACTTTCTTCAGGGCAGAGCGACGCAGGTCGTCAATGCCTTCTTTTCGAGCCTGGTCGGCCAGATCGATTGAATTGGAGCCGCTCATAATCAAACGGCCCATTTCCTCGGAAACGGGCATGACCTGGTAAATGCCGACTCGGCCCTTGTAGCCGCTTGTGCACTTGTCACAACCCACGGCCTTGTATATTTTTAAACCTTCCGTCAAATCAGCCTTGGTAAAGCCTTCACTCACGAGGACTTCTTTCGGCAGGTCATCCAGTGTTTTGCAATCTTCACACAGGCGCCTGCCGAGACGCTGGGCAATGATCAGGTTGACCGAAGTGGCAATGTTAAAGGCCGGCACGCCCATGTTCAGCAGTCGGGTCAGGGTTTGTGGTGCATCGTTGGTATGCAGTGTCGACAATACCAGGTGACCGGTTTGTGCCGCCTTGATCGCGATACTGGCGGTTTCAAGATCGCGAATCTCACCCACCATGATGATATCGGGATCCTGGCGCAGGAAGGCTTTCAAAGCTTCGGCGAAGGTCAGCCCTACCTTGTCGTTGACATTAACCTGGTTGATTCCCTCGAGGTTAATCTCCGCGGGATCTTCGGCGGTCGATATGTTGGTTTCCGGAACGTTCAGGATATTAAGGCCCGTATACAGTGACACCGTCTTACCGCTACCGGTGGGACCCGTTACCAGGATCATGCCGTAGGGATTGGCCAGCGCGTCCATATAGAGCTGTTTTTGTTCCGGCTCGTAACCGAGTGCATCGATGCCGAGCTGGGCGCTTGACGGATCGAGGATACGCAGCACGACCTTTTCGCCGAACAGGGTGGGGCAGGTGTTGACACGGAAGTCGATGGCGCGTTTCTTCGAAAGCTTGAGCTTGATGCGGCCGTCCTGGGGCACCCGGCGTTCGGAAATATCCATGCGCGACATGACCTTGACGCGGGCAGTCAACTTGGCGGCAATATTAATGGGCGGCGAGGCAACCTCGGCTAGAATGCCATCGATACGGTAGCGTACACGGTAGCGTTTTTCATAGGGTTCGAAGTGTATATCCGAGGCCCCCTTGTTGATCGCATCGACCAGGATCTTGTTGACGTACTTGACCACCGGTGCATCGTCGGCTTCGGCGGCGCTGGCCGTTT
>JARFPR010000184.1 GCA_029288195.1 Gammaproteobacteria bacterium
TACGTCTTTGGTGGCAACACCGAGCTCGGCGCCGAGTATGCCGGCTGGTCCGGCACCATTGGCGCGATATCGACCTTTATCGTCATCGGCATCGTCACCTGGATGTCGACACAATTCGGTAAGCGCAAGGCGTTCTTTATCGCGATCGGCGTTTCCATCGTCGGTTACGGCATGAAATGGTTTTGCTACAACCCTGACAGTCCCTGGCTGCTGCTAGTGCCGGCACCGCTGATGGCGTTTGGTCTCGGGGGGCTTTTTACGCTGATGGGATCGATGATCGCGGACGTTTGCGACTACGACGAACTGAACTCCTACGCGCGCCGCGAGGGCATGTTCGGCTCGATCTTCTGGTGGGTCGTCAAGCTGGGCATGGCGCTGGCGCTGGCTGGCGGCGGCTTCCTGCTTAACGCGACCGGTTTCGACGTTGCGCTCGAAGGCAACCAGACCGAACGCACCATATTCCTGATGCGGTTCTTCGACGTCGTGGTGCCGATTGCAACCTCGGTAATGGCGATGTGGGCAGTGGCAACCTTCCCGATTACGGAGGAACGCGCGCACGAAATCCGCAGCGAACTCGAACAGCGTCGCGGTGTGGCAGCACCCGATCCTGCCTAGCTTGCTAGTGCTACTGGACGACTGGCGCGAGCGCCCCCGTTGTTGTTATGTCCGATAACAGCAGTCGCGACTATGGCCTGGCAGCCACCTCGGAAGTGTTGCTGACATCCGAGGCCGGTGACAAACTGGCCCGCAAAAATAATGTCACTTTTAAAACCGGTCTCGTGGATGCGGAAAACGTCATCCGCGTGCATCCTGATAGCGTCAAGCAGACCCTGGAGGGAATCGGTAGTTCGTTTACCGAAGCCTCGGCATTCGTGCTCGCGCATCTCGATAAATCGCACAGGGCCGAGGTGATGAATAATATTTTTAGTGATCGGGGCGCCAATTTTTCACTGGCGCGCACCCCGATTGGTGCCACCGATTTTTGCGTGCACGGAAAATATTCTTACGCGGACGTTGCCGATGACAAAACCCTGTCGCACTTCAGCATCGCGGTCGACCAGGACGGCTTTAGCCAGGCAGAATATGCCGGTATCAAGGATGAGCGCTTCGACCTGTTGCCGATGATCCAGCAGGCGCTCGAGATTAAGAACAACCAGGATGACGCCGATCTAAGAATTGTTGCATCGCCTTGGACCGCGCCGGCGTGGATGAAGGATATCGAAGACTGGTATCGGCCAGGCTCGGCTGAATCGGGTCAAGACGGCACCGGTGGGTGGTTGAAACCCGAGTATTTAGACACGTTTGCTGATTATTTCGTCAGGTACCTGAATGCCTACCGGCAGGAAGGCGTGCCTATCTGGGGCCTGACGCCGGTTAACGAACCATTGGGTAACAGCGGGCAATGGGAGAGCATGCATTTCACGCCCGAATCGCAGCGTGACTTTATCAAGACATATTTAGGGCCAAAGTTAGCGGCCAACGGTTACCGGGATGTTGAGCTCTTCATGCTCGATCATAGCCGTGGGCACCTGGAGCAGTGGGCCGACGTGATCTACGCCGATCCGGAAAGTGCAGAGTTTGTCAGTGGCGCCGCGGTGCACTGGTACGAGAGTACTTTCAAGGTGTACGAGGATGTGTTTGACCGGGTACACGACAGGTTTCCCGGGTTTTCGATTATCAACACCGAGGCTTGCATCGATGACCTGGGTAACGACGCTCCCCCCGGGGTGCTGGACCCCGTCGGTTACAAGGAGTCTGGCTGGTTCGA
>JARFPR010000446.1 GCA_029288195.1 Gammaproteobacteria bacterium
TGGTCGAACTTGTAGCCGCCATTGGCCCAGGAAGCGGTGCGATCCTGTATTTCGAGGTTTTCCGTCTGCCGGTACTTCCACCATTCGTCACGCCACTCGAAAACAAATCCACCGAGCGCGTTACCTTCCTCACCGTTACCATAACTCTTACGGTATATTTCCTGCCACAGACCCTTAAGGTAACTGGCCTGGGCTTCCTGGTCCTCCCTGAAATCCCGGGCATTGAACGCGTCGCTGCCAAACTCCATGAACACCACCGGCAGGTCAAGCTTTTCCTTGACATCACGCCACAGCGAGACGTTGTTCTCTTTATCCTCGAAACTAATACCGCGATAGGCATTGACACCGAGCAGGTCCCAGTCCTTGCCGTATTCGGCGATCAGGTCGAGGTACTGGATATCGCCATTGACGATGGTATATAAACGGTCCGGATCAACCTCCCTGGCTGCCTGGATGACCTCGTTAAACAGGCTGTAAAGGTGCTTCGCTTTTTCGAGATTTTGCTCGCCTACCGGCAGATCTTCGATCTCGAAGCTTGACCAGGAGAGGCCGTAGTTGCTCTCGTTACCCAGCGCAATCATCAGCACTCCGGGAACATCCTTGTACATCTCGACAAACTCGAGCACCTGCTGTTTCAAAAGTTCTCGCGTACTCGGATCGGAGTAATTGGTGAACGGGACCCACTCGCCGCCGACCGCGACACCGTAGCGTCCCATTAGTGGGTTAACCACGGTCATGATGCCATGGGTCTCCCAGATGTAGGTGACCCACTTGGGCGGAACCCTGACGAAGGAACGGGTCGCGGTAACACCCGCCTTGGCCATCAAACCGAATTCATGGTCGATAATGCTCTTGATGAGTTCTTCCGGCTGGCCATAAAGGTCATAGGAGTAGTTCTCTCCCACCGGCTTGTAGTCCCAGACGAAGCCCTTGACGTAGAAATCTTCGCCGTTGACCATGAGCTTCCAGCCCTTGTCATCCTTGTACGTGGTCACAATATCGGCAGCAGCCCGCGCCTGGCCCGTCAATGTAAAAAGTATCAACGATGCGACAACAATAAGGCCACCGATTTTCTTTGCAGAAGCGACACAATCAAGTTTCGCCATAACTCCACCCCTCGTTATATAGGTTTAATGCAGTTCACATTAAAAATTCACGAAGGCACGGGTGCGAAATGAACGGCGACAGATCCTGTCTCGTTATTGATACCTGCGTTGATCACAGGCATGGTTCACAACTGTCCTCTTCGGAATTTTTTTCTTCTTGCCTGCTGGCTCTCACAATCGCCAGTCTTTAGTTTTAAATTACAATCAGGCTTTTTATGCTATATAGCAGTCTGCACAAATTAGGATCTACTGTCAACCTAATAAACTGCCTATCGCAACTGCTAATACCCGATTTTGCTCTAAATAAACGCCCTGTACGCCAAATAATTGAAGTTTTTATTAAACAATAATCGCTCTATAGCATTCCCGTTATCCTAATGGGACGCGCAGGGTCTGCAGCGCATTCGCTGCAACAATGACCTCGGCATGCTGCGTACCGATTTGAAGCCGGTAATCAATAGGTTTTTTTGTCGTATTCAGCACCTGTACCGTCAGCAGACCCGCGTCATTAATCGACGCGCAGGCGTGGATCGCATCCCGGTCCAGTGACTTTAAGGTTTTATCAGTTTGTACCGCGCGATCACCCGGGCGAATGGTGCGACTGAACTGGGCCAGGATGTAATAAATCGGCGTGTAGTAGATATTGCCGGAAGCAGTATCGATCATGATCGGTGCAGCGCAAAAATTACCGACATGGTTGGGGCCGCCGCGCTGGTCGAGCACCACGTTCCAGTCGAGCCAGCCCGAAACCCAGTGATTGAGGCTGACAATAATGTTCCTTGCGTAACGGTGT
>JARFPR010000449.1 GCA_029288195.1 Gammaproteobacteria bacterium
ATGGAACCGCCGCGCGGCAAATGGCAGGCGTTTTTCAAGGGGATCGGCAAATGACGCAGTTGGCCCTGGTCATAGACCTCAACACCTGCGTCGGCTGTCACGCCTGTGTCACCAGCTGCAAGGAATGGAATACCTCGGGTCAGGCAGGTCCGATGGTGGATAAAAACCCCTACGCGGCGGAGCCTACCGGAACCTTCTTCAACCGGGTGCAATCTTTCGAGGTTGGCACCTTTCCCAACACACAAACCGTGCACTTCCCGAAATCCTGTTTACACTGCGAAGATCCGCCTTGCGTTCCGGTTTGCCCCACCGGTGCGAGCTACAAGCGACCCGAGGATGGCATCGTACTGGTCGACTACGACAAGTGTATCGGCTGCGAATATTGTTCCTGGGCCTGCCCCTATGGTGCCCGTGAGATCGACGAGCAGCAGAAGGTGATGAAGAAGTGCACCCTCTGTGTCGATCGTCTCTACGATGAAAGCCTGCCCGAATCGGAGCGCAAGCCGGTTTGCGTGCTGTCGTGTCCGACCAGCGCCCGCATCTACGGCGATATCCATGATCCCGAATCCGACGCTTCGAAGGCAATCAGCGATGCGGGCGGCTACCAGTTAATGCCTGAATGGGGCACAGCCCCGGCCAACCATTACCTGCCACGACGCAAGGTCAGTATCGCGGTCCATGACGAAGACCTGCAGCGAGTGGACAATCCGTTACGCAAGGAAGATCGTGGCCCACGCAAGCCCACCACGCGCACTACGCTCGACGACTCCACCTCGTGGTGAAGCTATGAAACCCGCTATTTCGGTTATTCTTCTAACCACCCTGATTGGTGCAGGGCAGGGTCTGTTCCTGGCTTTTTACAGTGCTGACTGGTTTGTTCTGCTGGGGATTCTTCGGCCACCGCTAAATGATTACTGTGGCCATGCGGCAGCATTGAGTGTCTTGTTACTGGCGCTGGGCCTGGTCGCATCGTTTTTTCACCTGGGACATCCTGAACGGGCCTGGCGTGCAGCGGCTATGTGGCGCAGCTCCTGGCTATCGCGCGAAGTCATCGCCCTGCCAGCAGCGATGCTGCTGATACTGGGTTATGCAGTGGTGAAAATATCGGCGATGGATTCGATTGTTCTGCTTCTCGGTGACAGCATCCCAATTTCGATTTCAACGCTAGTGGGCTTCGGCGCGGTGCTTGCTATTTGCGCACTGTTTGTCTGTACCGCGATGATTTATGCCTGTTTAAAATTTTTGCGTCAATGGCATAGCCCGCTTACCGTATTGAATTTTTTACTCATGGGTTGTGCTTCCGGGTTCACCTTGGCCACTGTGCTGGCGTCCTATAGTCAGGATGGACGCTTCGCCTATTTTGTCGGCATGGCAATTTTCCTGACCCTCGCTGCGCTGATATTTCGTTTCGCCACGCTGTTACGGAACAAGGATTTACGCAGTCCGTCGAGTCTGCAGTCAGCTATCGGAGTGCATCACCCGACGATTCGGCAAATTGCGCAGGGTGCCATGGGTGGCAGTTTTAACACCCGTGCCTTCATTCATAACTACGGTGCCTCGGTTGTTCGGCTTGCGCGACGGGGTTTCCTGCTGCTGGGATTCGTCATCCCGCTGGTATTGCTGCAGATCAGCGACGAGTCTTCGATACTCATCTGCAGCCTGGCTTTCGTATTGCAATACCTGGGACTGCTGGCTGAGCGCTGGTATTTCTTTATTGAAGCCGAGCACCCACAGAATCTTTATTACCAGATGATTTCATGAACCTGCAGGGCTAGATATCTATCGACGAGAAATGTTCCAGTGCGGCCCTGCGAAACGCCTTGGACTGGTCCGCGTTCGCTGTCTTCGGGTGCCGAAGCACAGGTAGGCTAAATTTCAATTATTAACTATTAAAAACAATTAATTATGACAGATACTTAATAAAATACATTAAGTATCTGGAAATTGCAGTTGGCAGAATTCTGCGACTCTTAAATGAATACGGACCATAGAGCGCATATCGTTAACCTTTAGACTCTGTAAAAATCGGGATTTTCTGTGCCCCCATATGCGTTAGAATTGAACGGATCTTGTCAGTCTTAAACCTTTGCAAAGGATTAAGCTGCGAGACATAACATGAATGCAAATTACGCAAAGGAATCTCAGTGGATCACGAGTAATCAGATATTACCAATGAGCGCTATATGATCGATCGAAAAGCCATTGAATTTCAGCGCCTGCATATGCCTGGGAATTGCTTCATCATGGCGAACGCCTGGAACGCGGGAAGCGCTATTTTGCTGGAACAGGCCGGGTTTGGTGCGATTGGCACTACCAGTGCAGGCATTGCGTACAGTCATGGCCTCGCTGATGCTGAAACTGCGTTGTCGTTCGATTCGGCTTTACGGGAAACTTGCGAGATATCGGATGCAGTCAGTATTCCGGTCAGCATGGATTCGGAAAACGTTTACGCTGATGCACCCGCGGCGGTTTTCGAGAATATGAAGCGAATTGCCGCAACCGGTGTTGTCGGTGCCAGTATCGAGGATTATTGCGGGGATCGGCGACATCCGCTCTATGATATCGAACTGGCAGTCGAACGAGTTCGTGCAGCGAAACAGGCCGTGGCGGAGCTTGATTATCCGTTTGTGTTGACGGCTCGCGCTGAATGCTACCTGTATGGTAGCCCCGATCCCTTTAAAGATTCGGTTGAACGCGTTAACCGCTATCGTGAGGCCGGAGCCGATTGCCTGTATGTGCCCGGTATCAGAGATCTTGATACGATTCGTGAACTGGTTGACGCGGTTGACGGGCCAGTCAACGTCGTCATGGGTTTGTCGGGTACGCCGATTTCATTAGCCGAATTACGCCAGGCCGGCGTTACACGTATCAGTATCGGTGGATCGCTCGCAAGAGCGACATTTGGCGTGGTGCGAAGAGCCGCAAAGGAAATGCTCGAGCAGGGCAGCTTTGATTTCGCCAGCGAACAAATACCCGACGCCGAGTTGAGTAAGCTCTTTTCACGTCGTACCGATAATTAGTTTGAGTGTGCCGGCAAGCGTGATGAAGACCCGCCGATTTATCCAGTGTGATGTTTTCACGCCGATACCGACGCTAGGTAATGCGCTCGCGGTCGTCGTCGATGGAGAAGACCTGTCGGATGAAACCATGCAACGGTTTGCCTCTTGGACCAATCTTGCCGAGACCACGTTTATTCTGCCGTCCCAGGATTCTACTGCTGATTACGAACTGCGAATATTTACCCCGACGCGGGAAATGCTGTTTGCCGGTCATCCGACGCTGGGAAGCTGTGTGGCCTGGTTGTACTGTGGAGGCAAGCCCCAAGAGTCCGGGATTGTGCGGCAGGAATGCGGTGTCGGCATCGTCGAAATCGATATTACAGACCCGCACTTGCCAGCATTTGTCGCACCACCCACCGATATACGGCCTATGCTTCCCGATAATGTCGAGGCAATTGTTGAGGCCTTGAAAATACCGCGAGATAGAATCCTGCATACTGCGGAACTGGATAACGGACCGGTGT
>JARFPR010000450.1 GCA_029288195.1 Gammaproteobacteria bacterium
ACCGGCCTCAGTAATCCAATCGGTGACCCGTTTTACATCGACTATGTCGCGCATGAAATAGGTCACCAGTTTGGTGCCGAGCATAGTTTTAACGGCAGTACTTCACACTGTGGAAGTGGAAACCGGGTTGCCGCATCTGCATTTGAACCGGGCAGCGGCTCGACCATCATGGCTTATGCCGGCATATGTGGCGTCGAGAATCTTCAGCTGAACAGCGATGACACCTTTCACGCGGGTAGCATATCGCAAATTAACGCTTTCACCGAAAGCGCCGGCCTGTTGGCTTGTGCAACGCAATCGCCAACCTTTAATGCCGATCCAGTAATCACGATGGCGACAGGGGACAGGGTTATACCTTTAAATACACCTTTTGTGCTCGATAAAGGTGCGGTCGTCGACACCGACCCACTGATGTATCAATGGGATCAAATGAATACCGGGACTGCGACTGATGCCAACAGTTTCGGAACCGACCTGGGCAACAACCCTTTATTCAGAAGTTATAAGCCTCGCGCCGATTCCCAGCGTAATTTTCCAGCACTGGGTACCCAGCTTAAAGCCGAATTTGACGATGCTGAGGTATTACCCTGTTCGGCGCGAAATCTCGATTTCCGGATGACAGTGCGTGATCTTAACGGCGGCCAGGCTACTGATAATGTAAGGATTACGGTAGACGCGAACTCCGGTCCTTTTAGAGTTGCCAGCCTCTCGAGTGCGCAGGCAATCGATGCCAGTAATGCCCTTCTGGTCGAGTGGGACGTTGCCGACACCCAGCAGGCCCCGGTTAGTTGTAATAACGTCGATATCGATTTGTTGACCTTTAACGATGCGAACTACAGCCGATATTCGGTACATTCGCTGCAGGCAGGAACAGCCAACGATGGACGCCAACTGATTGATTTCCCCGCGCCAGACTTGTCACACCCGCGTGCTCGACTCAGGGTAAAATGCAGCAATAACATATTCTACGATATATCAGATGCCGATTTGGTCATCAATGGCTCCTTGCCGTCATCCTCATACTCGGACAGCGACAATGCGACTGTTTTTAACACCGGCGGAACGGTTGGCACGACCACGCCTTCATGTGCTGGAAACAACATTTCCGCTTCGCGTGATGGGGGAGGCTCTGGTGCGATTGATGCCCTGTGGCTATTGCTGATGACCGCCATGTTTACGGTCGTCAAGATACATCGTCGCTACGGCTGACAGTGAACCATAATGATAGCGTTGTACTGGAGCGCATAGCTACGGGCTTTCTGCATCAGGCGCAGGTGCTCGTCGCTGCGCACAACATCAGAAATGCCTTCAATTAATTGAACACCACATTGCTCTTCATACTTCAGCGCATCTTCCGCTTCGACACCGGGGATATTGACAGAACGGGTAGCCAAACCGAGCAGCCGCAAGTCGTTTTGTTTAACCGCCTGGTTGGCATCAGCCTGCGGATCGGCTGCATCCAGCCATTGCAATTTCTGCACGTAGGGGTCGATCGCGTTTGATGAGGTCGCACATGCCGCCTGCATGCAACAAATTGTTGCAAGCAAAACTGCGTATAGTCTGGATCGTCGCTTCACTACAAAATCACGCTGATTAAATCTCTGTTGGTGCCCAGGAGAGGACTTGAACCTCCACGACCGTACGGTCACTAGCACCTGAAGCTAGCGCGTCTACCAATTCCGCCACCTGGGCATGGCGCGGGAATATACACCACCTGATAGTGCACTTTCAACATGATAATTACGGATTCAGCGTACCTGTGGTGTTTCGCAGCAAGGCGCGGTGCGAAGGCAAGGGCCAAGGCTGGCCCCGTGAGCGAAGCGAGCGCTTTGGGTCTTCCCTTGTCAAGTACTGCAACGCAGCTGCGGGACACCACAGGTACGCCCTGCGGGTTAGCTTGTCAACCCCCGCGGACTGCGTTGCGTCTCTTGGCAAGGGTGTGGGCCATTACCGGCGAGACGCGCCTTGCCGCGAACGTTGACAAGCTAACTGAACCCGCAATTATCATGCTGGAAGTGCACTAGTTGCTCGGCAAATGTTTCTATATACTCGCGATCTTGCGATGGATAACCTATGCCCAGAAAATCTAAAACAACTCCCAAAGATCCTTTCCACAAGCGTGAACAAGCCAAGTACGACCAGCCGATAGCCAGCCGAGAGCATTTGCTCGAACTGCTTAAATCGCAGAAGGTCCCGCTGCCACAGGAGCATATTGCGGAAACGCTGGGATACCAGGATGAATCCAGGCTGGAAGCGCTACGGCGCCGACTGCAGGCGATGGTGCGCGATGGCCAGTTATTCCGCAATCGCCGCGGCGGGTACCTGAGTTTCGATCACATGGACCTCGAGAAAGGCTACGTGCAGTCGCACGCCGATGGTTTTGGATTCGTAACACCGGAATCCGGTGGCAAGGACATATTTTTACCGGCTCGCCAAATGCGTACGCTGATGAATGGTGACAAGGTGGCGGTTAAAATCACCAGTATCGACAAGCGACGTGAGCGTGCCGAAGGTGCTCTTGTCTCGGTGCTCGAGCGCGCCCACGAAACCCTGGTCGGGCGCTACTACCGCGAGAGCGGTATCGAGTTCGTGGTACCGGATGACAAACGCCTGGTGCAGGATGTTTTGCTCAATCGTGAAGTCGGTCACAAGGCAAGTCCGGGCGATATCGTGCTGGTTCGCATCACCGAGTACCCGTCGCATCATAACCAGCCGATAGGACTGATTGAGCACGTGCTGGGGCAGGAAAATGCCCCCGGCATGGAAGTCACCATCGCGGTCAATACGCACCATATTCCGCACCAGTGGAACGATGCCGTACTGAAGTCGATACGGAACCTGAATAATCGGGTTGCGCAGGGCGATAAGAAGGACAGGCGTGACCTGCGTGACCTTGCTTTCGTGACCATCGACGGCGCCGATGCGCGTGATTTTGATGATGCCGTTTACTGTGAACCAATAGCAAACGGATACCGCCTTTATGTCGCAATTGCCGACGTCGCGCACTATGTAAAGGTGGGGACTCCGCTTGATCTTGAAGCCTGCAACCGTGGCACCTCGGTATATTTCCCGGGTGAGGTCATTCCGATGTTGCCCGAGGTGCTGTCGAATGGATTGTGTTCACTAAATCCTGATGTCGATCGCCTGTGCCTGGTCTGTTGTATGGATATCAATTACCAGGGCACGATCAAGCAATTCGATTTTTTCGAGGCCGTGATTCACTCGAAGGCACGTCTTATTTATGAAAATGTGGCGGCTGTGTTATTTGAAGGTAGCAAGACTCGCGGTAAAACCATCGGCAAGGTATTTGATGAACTCGAGTGTCTCAAGCAGGTCTACCAGGCCCTGGCGAAGGCGCGTCGGCGACGCCATGCGATCGAGTTTGAAACCCGGGAAGTAATATTCAAGTATGACCGTCAGCGCAAAATAGAGGCTATCCTGCCGTACCAGCGAAACCAGGCACATCAGTTGATCGAGGAATGCATGATCGCGGCGAACATCTGTGCTGCCAGGCTGCTTAAGAAAAACAAATTGCCAACTCTTTATCGCAACCACGAAGGTGTCAATGCCGATAAACTGCCGAATTTGCAGGAGTTCCTGGCCAGTTTTGGAATCGCGCTCGGCACCGAAAACCCGAAACCGGTGGACTATGCAAGGGTAGTCGAAGAGTCGCGCGCGCGTCCCGAAGCAGACATGATACAAACCGTGGTGCTGCGCTCGATGCTGCAGGCGAGTTATAGCCCTGATCCGAAAGTCGGTCATTTCGGCCTGGCCCTGAAAGACTACGCTCATTTCACCTCGCCGATTCGACGCTATCCTGACCTGCTGGTACACCGCGCCATCAAACACTGGATAGGCAACAATGACGCCTCCGGCTTTGGGTATGATCTGGCGCAGATGACCGCGCTGGGCGAATCCTGCTCGCGCTATGAGCGCCGTGCGGATGATGCAACGCGCGATGCGGCAGACTGGCTGAAATGCGAGTTTCTGCAGAAGCATATCGGCAAACAATATTCCGGCATTGTCACGGGTGTAACCAATTTTGGACTGTTTGTTCAACTGGATGATTTATTGATCGACGGTCTGGTACACGTAACTGCACTCAAGCGCGATTATTACCAGTTTGATCCGGCGCACCATCGACTGGTGGGCGAATTGACGGGACGAAGTTATCGGCTTGGTGATCGGCTGCAGGTCGAAGTTGCAAGGGTGAATCTCGAGGAGCGTAAGATTGATTTTGATCTGGCCGGAATAGCGGAAGAGAAACCGCCGGTGAAAACCAAGCGCAGAGGGAAAAAACGTCAGTCCCGCAAAAAAACAAGGACTCGATCCCGGTCCAGATGAGTAGCAGTTTTATTTACGGAGTTCATGCGGTTGCGCGTCGTCTTCAGCAGGCGCCGGAGCTTTGTTTAGAGCTGATTTGTGCCGATAAGCGTAATCCCCGGCTGCTGCAGCTTATCGATCAGGCGCGCAACGCCGGGGTCGCGGTACGCACCGAACCTCGCGCACAACTAACAAAACTCAGCGGCAGCGATAAACACCAGGGTTGTTTGTTGAAAACACGCGATTCGGAAGCGGTGATGGATTTCCAGCAATGTTTACTTGACGTAAATCGGAACTCGTTGCTACTGATACTCGATGGAATTCAGGATCCCCATAATCTTGGCGCCTGCTTGCGCAGCGCCGACGCTTGCGGCGTTAACGCGGTGATTATTCCCCGGGATCGTGCGGTCAAGGTGAATGCAACCGTGCGCAAGGTTGCTGCCGGTGGTGCCGAATCGGTGCCGATAATCGAAGTAACCAACATTGCGCGCAGTTTGAAAGACCTGAAACAGGCCGGTGTCTGGATTTACGGCACCAGCGATATGGCCGAGGACAGCCTCTATGATCATGACTATAGTGGTCCCGTGGCGCTGGTCATGGGTGCCGAAGGATCGGGATTGCGCCGACTCACCCTGGAATCCTGCGATCACCTGGTAAAGCTGCCGATGCGGGGGCAGGTTGAAAGCCTCAATGTCTCGGTCGCAACCGGCGTCTGCCTTTATGAAATTCTGCGCTCCAGAAGCGCTTGCGGCCAGCACTAGGGTCGGGTAGAATCCGCGCTCGCGAGTCGACCGTCGCAAAAGGCAGGTTGACGCTCCTTGCTCCACAGGCTTGATCCTGGGGGCATTATCCCAAGAGGAGAACAAATGAGACATTACGAAATCGTGTTTCTGGTCCACCCTGACCAGAGTGAGCAAGTGCCCGCGATGGTGGAACGCTATCGCAA
>JARFPR010000459.1 GCA_029288195.1 Gammaproteobacteria bacterium
GAACCCGGTGCACGGGCCGGTTTAATTAATGGCGTCCGCATAAGCTTTATCCTACAATGCCTACTGTCGAGTAGTAAAAATCGACATAAATATCAACAAGCTACAGAGTAAAGTTATGTCTGAAACAGTATCCGGCACAGTTAAGTGGTTTAACGATGCCAAGGGCTATGGTTTTATTTCGCAAGAGGGTGGAAAAGACGTTTTTGTTCATTACAGTGCCATTCAGTCTGAGGGTCACAAAACACTTCAGCAAGGTCAGGCCGTAACGATGAAAGTTACCGATGGTGCCAAGGGCCCACAGGCCGAAGACGTTTCACCCGCTTAATTTATAATAATAACAATAGATATATACCTCGATCCCTGATTCCTGTCTCTAGCAGACGGGTTCAGTCAACCGGCGAAATTATCGATTTCGTTAAGACCGGGTTTTGGTCTAATAATCCGGCAGTTAACAGCAAACCCACTATCGCCATTGCTCAGTGTTAATGGGATAATCGGCGATATGAAGATTTGCCTTACCCCGGCTGCTCAGTATAATAACCAACCCTTTTACTCGGTTATTTCGATGCCAGTAAGTTCTGCTTCGTGTGTCACGCATTCAATGGTCTGCTTCGATACGCAAAGTTTTTGCTCAAGGATCAAGTTATGAATGGTGAACCAGCTCAGTCAACGATTTCGACGATTCCCGATGTTCAGGGATCAGCCGACACCCGTAAGCTCGCTATTAACAAAGTCGGCATCAAAGATATCCGCCATCCCGTCATTGTCAAAGACCGTTCTGATGGTAAACAACATACCATTGCCACCTTTAGCATGTTTGTGTTCCTGCCACATCAGTTCAAGGGCACTCATATGTCACGTTTTGTCAGCATACTGAACGATCACGAGAAGGAAATATCCTATACCTCGTTTAACGATATGCTCAGGGAGATGGCCGAACTGCTGGAGGCAGAATCGGGCTATATCGAAATGAAATTTCCTTACTTCGTGAACAAGAAAGCACCGGTTTCCGGGGTTGAGTCGTTGCTTGACTACGAGGTTTCGCTGGTTGGAGAAATCAATGCTGGCGTTACCAGCACCCGTATCAAGGTGCAGATACCTGTCACCAGTCTGTGCCCCTGTTCCAAGTCGATTTCCGATTATGGCGCTCATAATCAGCGTTCCCACGTAACCCTTGACGCCAGGACCAGCGGATTTATCTGGATTGAAGAACTGATCGATATCGTTGAAAAACAGGCTTCATGCGAACTCTACGGTTTGCTTAAACGCCCCGATGAAAAATACGTAACCGAACGAGCTTATGACAATCCCAAATTTGTTGAAGACATGGTTAGAGATATAGCGGGCGAATTAAACAAGGACGATCGTATTCGGCAATACGTACTCGAATCAGAGAATTTCGAATCAATCCATAATCACTCGGCTTATGCTCTGATCGAGTATGATAAAGATGCCGCTAGCGAAGTTTAAATAGAGATCCAGTCGAATCCTTCATTCTGATTAGCGAGTACCGGGGCCGGCAGGTCATCCAATTGACGAATCAGCTGTTCGACAATCACGGGGGCATTGTTCTTTTCCGAAATGTGAGCGGCAATCAGGCAGTTCAGTCTCGCGGTATCGATTTGTCGTAGTAATTCTATCGACTGCTGGTTCGACAGATGCCCGAGATTTCCACCGACACGCTGTTTCAACATATCCGGGTATGGACCTGATTCCAGCATCTCAGGATCATAGTTAAATTCGAGTAATAACGCGTCAAGGCAGCTAAATGCTTCGATGATATGTCGGGTTACATGTCCGGTATCGGTCAGAATGCCGAGGCGTTTTCCATTGTCCAGCTGATGAAAAATAAACTGTAGCGGCTCACTCGCATCATGGGGCACCGTGATCGGCATAACCTCGATTCCGCCAATGGTTACGGTATGCCCCGCGACCAGCCTGTGGTACTGGAAATGCGGCGCCAGCGCGGCGCGCGCGGTACCGACTGCAGTCCAAAGTGGAATATCGTGGTTTCTGCAAAGACGTTCGATACCACCACTATGATCACCGTGTTCGTGGGTGAGCAACACAGCGTCAATTGAACCCGGTTCAATCTCGAATCGGTCCAGGCGCTGGGTGAATTGTTTTAATGAAAAGCCGTTATCAACAAGCAGCGTGGTATTTTCATGCTGTACCAGGGTAGCATTGCCCCGGCTGCCGCTTCCCAACGATGCGATACGCATACTATCTGATGTTCTGATACAACAAGTTTAGAAACGCCGCTCCAGCTGGAGAGGTGTCAAAATCCCCATCGTCGTTTTCGATCATTACCCGGGTAAGTTGATGGGTCTCTTCAGCCAGGACCAAGACGATCTGCTTTTCGACAGTATCACTAGACTGGGAAAAAAACGAAAACAGTCCTTTATCTCCTGCACTCTCGGTAACTTGAGTGTTAATGGCAATGACTCCCTTACCTGACAGGCCACTTTTGAACTCCGAATCTCGGATTTCGAAATTCATTCGTTCAAGCTGATGATAAACACGATTCCAGGCAATCTGATACGGCTCTCTCACAATCAGGAATGGAGATTTTTCACTCGAATCAATATGCTTTGAAGCCCGCGGGTTAAACAATTTAGCGTTGGCCACCTGTTGCTCTACCTCGGTCTTTTGCAAGCCCAGGAATATCATCAGGCGAGACAGCATTTCAACTTCGAGTTCAGGTTCGGGCTGCCGAAAGCGCCACTGATTGTCATCGTCACCGACTGGCTCTTGAGCGTCACCCGTTTCGAGGGTATACACGAATTCGGTGCCTCGATGAGCGATGTAGATTCGACTGGCGTTTTTGGCCTGATCTAGCTCGACTCTGGTCCTGTATTGATCCTGGCTGGCAGTAAGATCATCGGCAGCAAACATCTTTTGCAACCATGAGCCACCTGTATCTTCAGCACCCTGCTCCGTCAATAACCATTCCGTCTGCATGATGCCGATGACGGGCTCATCAAGAATCAGACGATAGCCTTCCGAGGACCAAAAATTTTTAACCAGCTGGTACAGGTTGTCGATCGGCTCTTCAACAGTGAGCCAGTAAAGGTCTCCACTTCCCTCCAGTCGAAGTGAATCCACCCTTGCCAGTACCGGAACCTGGCCCTTTGCGGTTGATTCAGCACCAGAAAATCCAGCCGGTAATTCAAATGCGGACTCTTCCTCTAATTCGGATAGGTCTGGGGGCAATTCCAGATTACTACCCAGTGATGCGTTGAGGTAACGTTTATCTGTACCCGTGTTGCAAGCCACAAGCAATACTGCAACTAGCAAAAACGATGCAGCTCGGATAAATTTCATAGCGCCCCGCATTCAATTAAAGTTTGCCGCAGCGGTTGTTGATACTGCTCGTCTAAAACTGTCATCGGCAAGCGCAGATTCAATTCGCCAAAGCCCATTTGGGAAACAGCCCATTTAACCGGTATCGGGTTTGACTCAATGAACAACAGCCGATGTAATTCAGCGATTTCCGCATCCGCTTCTCGAGCCTCGGCTGCTTTACCTTGCAGAGCAAGCTGACACATATTGGCCATTTTGGAAGGCACTACATTGGCGGTAACTGAAATGGCACCATGACCCCCGTTTAAAATAAACTCACAGGTGGTCGAATCGTCGCCAGTTAACAAGGCAAAACTGTCATCGACCTGGCGCTTGATATCGGCAAGTCGCTCCATACTGCCGGTCGCTTCCTTTATACCCACGATATTACCGACTTTTGACAGTTCAGCGACGGTATCAGCCTGCATGTCGCAGGCGGTGCGTCCTGGCACATTATAAAGAATCTGCGCGATATCGACTGCAGCGGCTATCGCCTGATGATGTAATACCAGGCCTTTCTGTGTCGGCTTATTATAATAAGGCGTTACCAACAGCGCAGCTTCAGCACGGCATGATTTTGCGTATTTGGTG
>JARFPR010000465.1 GCA_029288195.1 Gammaproteobacteria bacterium
GTGCTGGAATGACCGGCACCAAAATGGTCGTATTCCGATTCGGTTATTTTAGGAAAACCTGAAAGGCCATCTTTTTGCCGCATACCGGCCATTTGATCGCGTCGACCGGTTAGTATTTTATGCGGGTAACACTGATGACCAACATCCCAGATCAGGCGGTCGTGAGGCGTATCGAACAAATAATGCAGCGCAATCGTGATTTCTACCGAGCCCAGTCCGGAGGCAAGGTGTCCGCCGGTGCTCGACAGGCTCTGCAACAGGAAAGCGCGAATCTCTTCCGCCAGTTCGGGCAACAGGTTTTCGTCGAGCTCGCGCAAATCCACGGGGCTGTCGATCTGCGCCAGTATGGGAAAGGTTTCGCTAATTTTAGTCAATGAGTTGTTATCCAGCACGAGTGCTCCTTCCACATTATAATTGCGAGTTCAGTTAGCTTGTCAACGTTCACGGCAAGGCGCGACTCGCAGGTAATGGCCACACCCTTGCCAAGAGAAGCAACGCAGTCCGTGGGCGTTGACAAGCTAACCCGAGGGGCGTCCCTGTGCTGTTCCGCAACCGCGTTGCAGTGCTTGACAAGGGAATGGCCCTTGCACGTCGCACTGCGCCTTGCTGCGAAACAGCACAGGGACGCTGAATCCGTAATTACAATGTAGAAGGAGCACTAATGTTTCCGCTCGACAAACCAGGCCGAAATATACCTTAAAATCTCGACCTCCTCACCAAATATCGAAAGTGCCTGTAACGCATTCTGATGTAGTTCCCGGGCTTTTTCATGTGATGCCTCAAGACCGATAATTGCGGGGAAGGTCGGTTTATTGCGGGCACTGTCGGAGCCTTGAGTCTTTCCGAGGGTCGCGGTATCACCGGTAACATCGAGAATATCATCCTGAACCTGGAACGAAAGACCAATATGCTTGGCATAGGAATCAAGCGCCTTGAATTGTTGCCGTGTCAGGTTGCTGGTGCTGAGTGCTACCAGTTGTATACAGGTGCGGATCAAGGCACCGGTTTTATGAATATGCATGGTCTCGAGTTCGGCAATATTCAGCGTCTTGCCAACCGCAGCGAGATCGATGGCCTGGCCCCCGGCCATGCCGCGCGAACCGGAAAACAGGGCCAGCTTTTCCATCATTTGAAGACGAGCCGCAGCATCATCGGTCATCTGTGGGTCGTGGCTGATGATGTAAAAAGCCAGCGCCTGCAGGGCATCGCCCGCGAGTATGGCCGTGGCTTCATCGAACTCGCGATGACAGGTGGGTCGGCCGCGCCTCAAATCGTCGTCATCCATGGCCGGCAGGTCGTCATGGATCAGTGAATAGGCATGAATGATTTCAACTGCAGCGGCGGCGCCATCGACTCTTTCCAGGTCAATGCCCAGGGCTGATGCAGTTGCATATACCAGGACCGGCCGCACCCTCTTTCCAGGAGCGAGCACTGCGTATCGCATCGCCTGGTGCAATCGCAGGGGATAAACATCGGCCTGGGGAAGCCAGTGATCGAGCGCTTTGTCTACTCTTTGCTGGAATTCTTCAACCAGGGACTCGAAGACCTGGGCATCAATCTTCATCAAGGTCTTCGAAGGGAACGGTCTGCTGCAAACCGTTTTTCTCGATCAATTGCTCAACGCGTATTTCGGCATTAGCAAGCGTATCCTGGCAGGTCTTTGCCAGCTTGATACCCTGTTCAAATTGCTCGAGGGATTCCTCCAGTCCCAGTTCACCCGATTCCATATTGCTGACAATTTTTTCCAGGTGCTGCAGGGATTTTTCAAAATCCTTGAGTTTGTCTTTGCTTTCAGCCATGTCGTTACTCGCAGTCGAATTATCGCCATTATAATGTATCTACGGTATCAGCTAAATGACTGACCGGAATTAACTTGAGATCATTAAAGGTACCGCCTTTCGGCATATTGGCTTTTGGAATAATCGCCGTTTCGAATCCATGTTTACTGGCTTCGCGCAGCCGTTCTTCGCCGTTGGGCACGGGCCTTATCTCGCCCGATAGCCCAACCTCACCGAAAACCAGTGAACGCTGGTTTAACGGACGATCGCGATAACTGGAAAGAATAGCCAGCATGATTGCGAGGTCTGCTCCAGTTTCGGCAATTCGTACTCCGCCCACCGCATTTATAAATACATCCTGGTCGTAGAGCGGGACACCTCCATGGCGTTGCAAAATAGCGATCAGCATTGCCAATCGATTAGATTCGAGGCCGACGCTCAGGCGCCGTGGATGGCCGCCGTGGCATTCGCTCACCAGTGCCTGAATTTCGACTAGAAAAGGTCGCGTACCTTCTCGAGAAACCATGACCACGCTGCCCGATACCGGTTCATCGTGTTGGGCCAGAAATATCGCCGATGGATTGCTGACCGGTTTCAGGCCTTCATCGGTCATGGCGAAGATACCGAGCTCGTTGACCGCGCCAAAACGGTTCTTAACCGCTCGAATCACACGGTAACGCGTCGATGCATCGCCTTCGAAATAGAGCACTGTGTCTACCATGTGTTCAAGTACCCGGGGCCCGGCTAGCTGGCCTTCCTTGGTAACATGTCCGACCAGGAAAATCGCGACGTTGGATTGTTTGGCGAATCTAACCAGCATTGCCGTGCTTTCTCTGACCTGGCTTACCGAGCCCGGTGCCGACTGCAGGCTGTTGCTGAATATTGTCTGGATCGAATCGATGACCATTACTGCCGGCTTGATTGCATCGGCCTGTATGATGATTTCCTCAACGCAGGTTGAGCTTAATAATTTAAGGTTATCGCCGGGAAGATTGAGACGATTGGCGCGCAAACTAACCTGCTGCGGCGACTCTTCCCCGGTAACGTAAAGTGCATCCCGCGCCTGGCTAACCAGGGTCAGGCACTGTAACAGGATGGTCGATTTTCCGATTCCGGGATCGCCCCCCAACAGTACAACCGAGCCTTCCACCAGGCCACCTCCAAGTACGCGGTCGAGTTCGTCGATGCAGGTACCAAAGCGAGGTGTTTCACTGGTCGTAACCTGGTCGAGGGTAATCACCTCGTCTCGTTTAGCAGTCCCATGCCAATTGGCCCTGGTGCCGGGGCCAGCAGGCAGGGCTGGTAACTCTTCGATACTGTTCCAGCTCTTACAATCGGGACATTGGCCCGACCATTTTGGCAACGCGGTAGCGCATTCCCGACACTGAAACTGGGCACTTTGCCTGGCCATTTCAATCCGGCCCGGATTGCATTTCGGTTATTTCCTGGGACAAGGAAATGCGTGCCGTCTTCACCATGTTGTTTTTAACCTGCATGATTTCGATCGGATAGTCGTTTATTTTTAAACTGGTGCCAGCCTCGGGAATAAACTCCATGTGCTCAAGGATCAGTCCGTTCAGGGTTCGGGGGCCCTCTACCGGCAGCAGTATTTCAAGGTTGCGGTTGATGTCGCGCACATGGGTCGAACCGTCGATCAGGAAACTGCCATCCACGTCCTGAAAAAAGTCCTGGTGCAGGGCGCTGGGATCGGTAGTGAATTCGCCGACAATTTCCTCAAGGATATCCTCGATCGTAACCAGGCCCTGGATATCGCCATACTCGTCGACGACAAAGCCAATCCGCCGCTTGTTTTTGCGAAAGTTTATTAATTGCGTGGTGAGTGGCGTTCCCTCGGGAATGAAATACCCCTCCCGGGTTAACTCGACCAGGCTGTCCGGATTGAACTCACCATTCAATATCAACGGGAGTATTCTTCGCATCAAGGCGGTCCCGACCATGTTGTCAATGTTACCCGAGAAAATCGGAATTCGGGTATAGGAGAGATTGGTGATCAGTTTAAGCGTTTCATGCCAGTCGTCTTCGAGGTCAATGCCGATGATTTCGCTGCGTGGCACCATGATGTCATCGACCGTTACTTTTTCCAGGTCGAGTATGCTGAGCAACATATCGCGGTGCGAGTCCGGAATTAATCCGCTGGTTTCGTGAACCGCGATACGCAACTCTTCGGAATTGAGTGCGTCCTGATCCAGGTTTTTATCGGAAATCAGGAACAGTTTTTGCACCAGTTTGGCCAACCAGTTGATAACCACGACCACGGGCATGAAAATCTGCGCCAGGGGTTGATAAACATAGGCGGCCGGCAGCGCTATTTTTTCCGGGTTGGCCGCCGCCAGGGTCTTGGGTGTAACCTCGGCGAACAGCAATAAAATCAGCGTCAACAATCCCGCGGCAATTGCAATGCCGGCCTCGCCATACAGGCGATAGCCGATATAGGTTGCCAGTTGCGTGATCAGGACGTTAATGAAGTTATTACCTAACAGGATCAGCGTAATCAGCTTGTCGGGGCGCTTTAGCAAGGCCACGGCACGCATTGCACCCCCATGGTTTTTGCCCGCAAGGTGCTTGAGTCGATAACGATTCAGACTCATAAGCCCGGTTTCCGAGCTCGAAAAGAAGGCTGACATCATGATCAAGGCGACGAAAACAATAAACAGCCAATATAACGGGATTTCGTTCAACTAATTAATTTCGCTGAAGGTTAAAGGATGAACTCGAGAACCAGCTTGCTGCCGAAGAAAGCAAGCATCAGGAAAACGAATGCTGACAGGGTCCAGCGGATTGCGGTTTTGCCACGCCAGCCAAACTTGAAACGGCCAAATAGCAAAACTCCGAGAATAACCCAGCCGACAATCGATAAAACCGTTTTGTGCACCAGCTGTTGGGAAAATATATCTTCGAGGTAGACGAAACCGGTCAGTAGCGAGGCACTAAGACAGATAAAGCCAAAACCGAGAAACTGGAACAACAGGGTTTCCATATCATGTAGTGGCGGTAGATACCGAATAAAACCACCCGGATGATGCTGCCGTATCGAGTGATCCTGGTAAGCGAGTAATGCTGCCTGGAATGCGCCCAGAGTGATCAGGCTATAGGCGATTATCGATACCATGATGTGGCTCTTTATTTCGCTATTGCTGACGATTATCAAATGGTCGGCAAAATGGAGGCTGGCGATTAAACTGGCGCATCCACTTATCGGAAACACGACGATACCGAGGCTTTCGATGCGACGATAAATGCTGCTCAGTAAAATCTGGATCGAGATCAACCATCCAATCAGGGAAAAAGCGGCGAAAAACCCAAGATTGAGACCCTCCGTCTGAATGATTACGGTGTTCAATGCCACCGCTTGCAACAGCATCGCCAGAACTGCGGGTGCCAGTGCAACCCAGCGTTGACGGTGTTTCGCACCCAGCTGTTTGAAAATTAAAAATGCGGACAAGCAATAGAAGAGGACGGCGAGCGCGCTTGCGGTGGTGGGGGACATTGTTTTCGATCAGTGGCTCAAGCTTCAAAGTGTAACTGAAAATCGGAATAACCGCACTAGCGTACCTTGCCTTATGCGATGTCGCGCAGGCCTTGCAATTTGTTGCATCACTTGTGCAGGCAAATAATTGCACAAATCCCGCAACCGTTTGCTATAAATTCAGCGGTACGGTTGGAAGTTTCAGCGTTCGTTTCAGATAAATTTTTTATTAAACTATATGCAAATTAAAATACTCGGTTGGGCAGGAGGAATCGGTGCAAACCTGCGCACGACCTCCTTCCTGGTAGATGACGATATGTTAATTGATGCAGGCACCGGCCTGGGCGATCTGCCGCTTAACCAGATGACCGGTATTCGTCATATTTTTCTGACGCACTCCCATATGGATCACGTAGTAGGCTTGCCGCTGCTCGCCGACAGTATGTATGGCGTGCATGATGAAGCCATCGTGGTACATGCGCAGGAAAAGACCATCGAGGCATTGAAGGCACATATTTTTAACTGGATCATCTGGCCTGATTTTTCAGAGTTACCATCCAGGGAACAACCTTCGATAAAATTTGAGGTCATGAATCCGGGCGATAAGGTGAATATCAGGTCACGTGAAATCGAAATGATACAGGTCAATCACACCGTACCCGGGGTGGGTTATTGCCTGTCGACTCCCCAGGCGAACATAGCCTTTAGTGGTGATACCACGACCAATGATAATCTCTGGGATGTCCTCGATAGCTACGATCATCTCGATTTATTGTTTGTCGAGGCGGCTTTTCCGAATAATGACATCGAAATCAGCAAGATTTCGAAACATTACTGCCCACAGCTGTTAGGCGATGATGTTTTGAAAATGAAGCATCGCCCCGATATTTGGCTGACCCATTTCAAGCCCGGAGACGAAGACCTGATATTCAAGGAATGTGTCGATGCAATGCCAGACTTCAAAGTGCACCAGTTGAAAGGTGGCGAAATATTCAAATTCTGACGGGTTTCAAAATAAACCCGCTGTTATAATTCGATCGTTTTATAGCGACGAGATTATCCGATGTTCGAAAACCTGACCGATCGATTATCCAAAACACTGCAAAACCTGCGCGGCCAGGGCCGGCTCACTGAAGATAATATTCGGGATAGCCTGCGCGAGGTGCGCATGGCGCTGCTGGAGGCCGATGTCGCGCTGCCAGTGGTTAAGGATTTCATCGAGGCTGTGCGGGTAAAGGCGCTCGGCCAGGACGTTATTACGAGTCTCTCCCCCGGCCAGGCCTTAATCAAGGTTGTCAATGATGAACTGGTCTCGATCATGGGGGAATCCCAGTCCGTTATCGAGCTGAACCGTAAACCTCCAGTCGTCGTATTGATGGCGGGGCTGCAGGGGGCTGGTAAGACCACCACGGCCGCTAAACTGGCGCGCAGGTTGCGCGAGGTCGAGAAAAAGTCGGTTATGCTGGCGAGTGCTGACGTGTATCGTCCCGCAGCGATCGAGCAGCTGAAAACACTGGCCGCAGAAGTTGGTGTCGAATTCCACCCCAGTAGTAACGATCAGAAACCGGTCGATATAGCGCGTGAGGCTGTTTCAGCGGCGGCAAAAACCAGTGTTGATGTTCTGATTCTCGATACTGCAGGACGCCTGGCCATCGATGAGCAGATGATGGATGAAATTCGCGCTATTCACCAAGCAGTAGATCCGGCTGAAACCCTGTTCGTGGTTGACAGCATGACCGGCCAGGATGCCGCGAATACTGCGAAAGCCTTCAATGATGCGCTGCCGCTCAGTGGCGTTGTACTCACCAAGATCGATGGCGATGCCCGTGGCGGCGCGGCTTTGTCG
>JARFPR010000484.1 GCA_029288195.1 Gammaproteobacteria bacterium
CGTATCGGCTCGGGGGCCAGAATGACGGTTTCAAAACTTCTTGGGAATGACGAGGAGCGGCGGCGGGAATGACCCTAAATTGTTGTCATGCCGGCGAAAGCCGGCATCCATTTCAACCCGCCTCGATAGTTCACGGAAAGCCCCCGGCTTTCCGTCCCGATTATCGAGTAGCCTTCGAAATAGATTGCGCGGTCCGACGTATCGGCTCGGGGGCCGGAATGACGGTTTCAAAACTT
The DNA here is from genome assembly GCA_029288195.1 of Gammaproteobacteria bacterium. Lineage (GTDB taxonomy): Bacteria > Pseudomonadota > Gammaproteobacteria. Next base: position 237 of record JARFPR010000484.1, read on the forward strand.
CTCGGGAATGACGAGGACGGCGCGGGCGGGTTCTAGTCCTGCAGCGACGACAGCAACTTACGCACCGGTGTCGGCAGACCATGGCTGGCCAGGTCCTCGATCTCGACCCAGACATAATTATCAGCATCGAAAATTTTATCCGGCAGCTTATCAAGTCCGATAATCGCCAGCGAAATACCCAGGCTGTAATGCGTGAACTGGTGACGAATAATATCCTGCTGAATTTTTTGCGGCGCCTGCTTAATCGACAGAAAGCTCTGCTGCCAAAGCTCAATATCTCTTTCACCGTCGACCTCGGGCAGTGACCACAGCCCACCCCAGATACCGCTCGGCGGCCGCCGCCACAGCAATACCTGGTCTTCAAAACGATGCAACAACATCAGGGTGCGTTTGTGCGGTTTGGCCCGGGTCGGCCTCTTTTGCGGGTAATCCGCCTGGCTGTGGTGACGATAACTCGAGCACATTTTTTTAAGCGGACAGGCCTCGCATTTCGGCTTCGATTTAAGGCAGATCATCGAGCCGATATCCATCATCGCCTGATTGAAATCGGAGGTTTCCTCGGCCGGTGTGACCGACTCCGCCAGGTACCACAGTTGTTTCATGGTATCGCTCTGTCCATACCACCCCGGTACGCGGAAGCAACGCGCGAGCACGCGCTTGACGTTGCCATCGAGAATCGGCCAGTGCTGGCCAAACGCAAAACTCAAGATGGCGCCAGCAGTCGAGCGCCCTATTCCCGGCAGCGCCTCGACTGCTTCCATGGTTTGTGGAAACCTGCCGTCATGCTGGTCGCGGATGACGCCGGCCGCCTTGTGCAGGTTCCTCGCGCGCGCATAGTAACCGAGCCCCTGCCAGTGACGTAATACGTCATCGATGCTGGCGTCAGCGAGTTGCTTGATATTGGGAAAGCGCTTGATAAATTCCTGGTAATACGGAACCACCGTATTGACCTGGGTTTGTTGTAACATGACTTCCGATAACCAGACGCGATAAGCGTCCTGTCGCTGCCATGGCAGATCATGCCGGCCGTAGCGCCGGTACCAGCCGAGCACCGTTTTCGCAAAACTGGCCGCGTCGGCATCCATTTAGTCGAGCAGGTTTTTAAGTTTGTCCTCGAGCTTTTTCTTGGCCTTGGCCTTTTCGACTTCCTTTTTCTTTTCGAGCTCGCGTTTTTGCGACTCGGCAAGTGCTTTCTTTTCCGCTTCCAGCTGCTGCTTGAGCTCTTCCTTCTGCTGATCGATTTCGGCCTTGATCTTGGCTTTCTCCGCATCCGCCCTGGCCTTCATCATTTCATCGAGTAACACATCGATCTTCGGCGCGTTAAACGGGCCCTTGATGCCGACCGGAATTTCGAGCCCGGCAAGGTCACCTGCGCTACCGCCTTGCTGGCCTTCTATGGATTCCACCAGCTTGGCATTCACCTGGTAATCGATCTCTTCGGTATTCAGATTCGCATTTCCCTTACCACCAACGCGCAACAGCGGAGCCTGCAAGTCCAGGTCGTCGCTCGAGAAAACGCCGTTTTTAATCACACCGCTGATGGTCAGTGACGAGAAATCGGTCTTCAGCGTTTCTGCCGGTGGTGCTTCCTTACCGCTGAATTTAGCCTTGGCGGCATCGATCGACTGGCGAATATTAAAACCGTTAACAGCTCCATCCAGGAAAGCGAGCTTCATGGTTCCATTGCTGTTTTGCTTGAGCTTACTCAGCCATTCGCCCTGGGTGGTCACATTCGCCTCGGCGTTAAGTGTGCCGACGATCGTCGCCTCGCCGCTAAAGTCCTTGAGCAGGTCACCAACCTGAACGCCCTGGATCGACTTGGTAACGCCATATTTGGGAATATCGGATTTGGCGTCGAGCACGACCGAGGTCTCAATCTTGCCACCATAGGTGTTGAGTTTAATCGGCTTCATTGATACCAGGCCATTTTGAGCCTTAAGCTTGATATCCAGATCGCTCATCATCAGATTCTGCACCTTGATTTGTGCAATCTTGAGCGTACCGTCGATATCGAGATCGCGCAGGGTCTGCATCGGTAATTCAATCTGAACGTCTTCGCTGGCAGCGGCACCCTGCGAGGCATCGGCTTCAGCCGGCCCGGTCGCGGGCGGGGTTCCGAGCAGCGCGTCAACATCGAGATTGTCCGAGGCGAGATCAAACTTGAGTGCGGGCTTGGCAAAATTGGCAACCTGCACGCTGCCCCCGATCTGGAATTCGTTTAACTTGAGCGCCATATCGCGTAGCGCCAATTGCTGCTGATCGATCAGGTACTCGACGTTGGCCTCGATATCGAAAATGATGTCGAGATCACCACTGGCGCTGGCATCGAGATGCAGGGTCATCGGGAAAGCCTGGTTCGGTTCGATGCGGCCGGTGCTGATATCGAGATCGACGATACGAAACTCGCTGTCTGCCTGTTGGTCCTGCCACAGCAGTTTTATGTTCTCCAGGTCGAGTCCACCGAAAGCGCCCTTGATTTCAAAATCAGACTCACCTTCGCCGGACTCATCGGTGGCACCGGTGTCGGTACCCGGTGCCGACTGTGCCACCAGATCGTCCCAGTTGGTTACACCAGCCTTGTTCCTGATCAGGTTGAGTTCGAGGTCGCGCAATACCAGCTTGTCGATTTCCGGGGCAAAGGCCACCAGGGAAGCGAGATCGACGCTGATGCTCGCCTCCTTGACCTTAATCATCGGCAGTGCGCCGAAACCTTCGGCGTTGGAAAAACTCATCGCACCCAGTTTCATGCCGAGCGCCGGGAATACGGTGAGATCGACGTCGCCATGGAACTGCAGCTCGCGCCCGGTCTGTTCACGCACCAGTTCGGTGAGATCCTGCTTATAGGCATTGGGGTCAAAAACAGTGACAAAGATGGCGATCACGGCGACCAGGAACGCGATCGCGGCGACCACGCCGATAATAAGGTAACGAATGATTTTCTTCATAACGGTTTAGTAGCTTTATACCTAGGCTTCGATCTGAAATAATGCCCCGCAATGTGGCACGAAATGGAACTTGATACAAGATCATGATCAACAAACTGATTGACTGGGCCGACCAGGCTTCGGGCTACCGTTTACGGGACCCTGGAGGCGATAGCAAGCTTAGACTGGTGGTCATCCCGGTACTGCTGATTTTACTATTGTTAACAATACTGGGGGTCTACTGGAGCGACGAGCCGGATCCGTTCGATATCGAGGAAGCGGCGATCGAACATGCGCCGGTGACCGAATCACGGCTTACCACCGGCAGTTATACCACCAGCGCACTGATTACCGCGATGGAGACGCTGCTCAACAAGCGTGGCGGCTATCTCAGCAACGACGTCCTGCCACCGTCAATCTGGCTCGATAACATCCCCAACTGGGAGTTCGGCGTGCTGGTGCAGTCACGCGACCTGGCGCGCTCGATGCGCAATGACTTCAGCCGCTCACAATCGCAATCGGCCGAAGATGTCGATTTGATCATTGCCGAGCCCAATTTCAACTTCGATAACCAGTCCTGGTTTTTACCGGCCACCGAAGGTGTCTACCAGGAAGGCATAACGGCACTTTACGGCTACCTCGAGCGCCTGCAAAACCCCGGCGACCAGAACGCTCAATTTTACGCGCGCGCGGATAATCTGCAGGAATGGCTGGGGCAGGTTGAAAAACGCCTCGGCAGCCTGTCGCAGCGCCTGAGCGCAAGCGTCGGTCAGGTACGACTCAATACCGACCTCGCCGGCGACGCCGAGGCTGTGCAATCGACGCGAACCAGTTCCCAGGTCGAGGTTAAAACGCCCTGGGACGAGATCGACGACGTGTTCTACGAGGCTCGCGGCGCCTCCTGGGCGCTGGTGCAATTCATGAAGGCGGTGGAAATCGATTTTGAGCCGGTGCTGCAAAAGAAGAATGCGTTGATCAGCTTGCGCCAGATTATTCGCGAGCTCGAGGGGACCCAGGATGCGATTTGGAGCCCGGTCATCCTGAACGGCAGCGGTTTCGGCCTTTTTGCCAACCACTCACTGGTCATGGCCTCGTATATTTCGCGCGCAAATGCCGCGGTAATCGATCT
>JARFPR010000202.1 GCA_029288195.1 Gammaproteobacteria bacterium
AGGAAGTGCTGCTCGGGACTTATCGAGATTTGTACCCGAAGAGGTGGCGAAAAAGGTTATTCAATCGGAAGAGGGCGCCATTACCGGCAAAGGGGAGGTTAGCGAATGTACCATCCTGTTTACCGATATCGAGGGCTTCACCGCGATCAGTGAAACACTGTCTCCGGAAGAATTGATCGAAGCCCTGAACCGCTATTTCAGTTTGATAGCGGGTCCGATAAGTCAATTTGGCGGGGTTATCAGCCAATTCCAGGGGGATGCGGTGTTGGCCACTTTTAATGTGCCGAAGCCGGATGACGATCATGCCAGTAACGCGGTCAGGGCGGCACTTGAAATTCAGGCAGTGCTGGACGGCGTGGAGTTTGGCAAGGGCATATCATTCAACACAAGGGTCGGTATCAATACCGGTTCAGTAGTGGGAGGACTGGTCGGCTCCGGAGACCGGGTTGGATACACGGTACATGGCGATAACGTCAACCTGACGGCTCGCCTGGAACAATTAAACAAGGACTACGGCACGCGCATTATCGTCTCTGACAGCACCCTGGCCGAGATCCCCTCGAACATGTTCGAGTTTCAGGAACTGGGCGAAGTCCATGTGCGAGGACTAAATCGTCCGATCAGGATTTATACCGTGACTGCGGATCTATTACCGCCACCGAAAACTAAGGTTTGATCAGGAAGACTGACGAATACGCTCGAAATAAAGGGCCAGGTTTTCACGTGCCCTTGATTCGTAGCGCTGGCTAAAAAAATCAGAAAGGTAAAAACGTTCCCTGCCGAGGAGATGATTCTGAAAGTTTCCCTGGTTGAAATAGTACTCGGCATCGCTGAGCTGTGGATTCTCCAGCCGCAAGTTGTCGCTATCCTGCAGAAATTCATCCCAGGACAGACCGAAACTGGATAAATCGATATCGACCATGTAGCGCGCATCGTCGTCTTCAAGTGAACTGCCGTCATGCAGGGTAGCCATTATCAATCGACCCACTAGCTCCCTCAATTCCGGCACATGAACCTTTATCGAAAGATAAAGGTAGAGCTCCTTGCTGAGCGCTTCGTTATCGTGCCTGCCAGGTTCAAATATGACATCGTGAAACCAGACCGCGAGTTCGAGAGCATCGGGATTGCTGACCAGAGATTTACACTGGTCGAACAGGCCAAGACAGTGTTCGATATGGGCTAGTGTGTGATAGTGGCGTTGGGGTTCGCAGTAAGAATTTACCAATCGTTGGTGAATAGAGGCGCTGTCATCCCTCGCACCTTCTACTAAGCAGCGACGCCACAAGTCCTGAAAGCGGTCAAGACCGACGATACTGTTTACTGCGGGTGAAGCCATTAAGACTCGCCCTGTTTATTCACCTGCTTTTGTAAGGTTTCGAGTTGTTTGTGGGTCGTGGCTAACTTGTCGCTCAACATACGAATGACATCGAGTGCGACTTCTGAATTTTCCCTGAGTATCCGGAAAAACATATCACCGGTAATTTTCATTGCCCTGAGGCTATCATTGGCAATGAGAGTTGCGTTCCTCGGTGCATTATTGAGTAAACCCAGCTCACCGATAAGTTGATTTTGTTTCAGTGTAGCAACGAGTACCGGTCCGGCTTCGGTTTCGGTGACAATATCGACGGAGCCTTGCATGATGACGTAGGCATAATCTGCGCTTTCGCCACTACTGAAAACCGTATCACCCGAATCGAAAGACACGATCTCGCTAGCGAAAGCCAACAGCTTCAGCTTCGAGGTTTCCATCTTGGCAAACAATGGGATCTTGCGGAGTAAATCGGTTTCTTCTGCGAGGTCCAAGTTACGTGCTCCAAACGCTACCCACGCGTTTTTTTTGAGTTAATGACTAAAGACTGGCACGTGATTGCACACATTTCAAGCGCTACAGTCATGTCTACCGGTCCAAATGAGGCTATAAGTCACCATTTTCGGGATCAGGTCACGCTTTTGCAGGCTGATTTATAGTCACGCGGGACTCGTGAGGCGTTTCCTTCGCGGATGAACAAAACTGCCCAGATTCAATCTTGACAATATTCCACTCACAGACTGGAGCATTTCCAAACTTCTGGCTCGACATGAAGCGCGAGTTTTTCGCAGCCGTGAGTTATCGGGTGGATACAGGCACTATTTGCCGGAATTTACTTTTATGCGATTGGATTTAAGGCTAATCTTCAGGTCAGCCAAAGAACGGGACGATAACTTATGAAGCACTACCAAATGTATATCGATGGTGAATGGTGTGATGCGGCGGACGGAGCAAAACTCGACTCGATAAATCCGGCCACGGGTGAGGTATGGGCAACTGCCGCTATTGCCGGAGAAGCTGAAGTAAACCGCGCAGTAGCAGCAGCCAGCCGTGCATTGAATAAGGGTCCCTGGGCGGAGATGAACGCGACCCAGCGTGGGAAATTACTGCATCGCCTGGGTGACTTGATCGCCCAGAATTCACAGATGCTGGGCGAAATCGAGACTATCGATAGCGGTAAGCTGGCCAGGGAAACCCGCGCCCAGACTGGCTATGTTTCTGATTACTATTACTACTTCGCAGGCCTCGCTGACAAAATTCAGGGAGCCACACTGCCAATCGATAAACCCGATATGCACGTCTACACAAAGCGCGTTCCGATCGGCGTAGTGGCAGCCGTAGTGCCGTGGAATGCGCAAATGTTTCTAACCGCGACCAAGTTGGGGCCGGCACTGGCCGCCGGTAATACGGTGGTGCTAAAGGCGTCCGAAATGGCACCTGCGCCGATGTTCGAGTTTGCCAGGATTGTCGAGGAAGCAGGATTTCCTGCAGGGGTGGTGAACGTTATTACCGGCTACGGCGAACCCTGTGGGCGACTGCTGACCAGCCATCCGGATGTCGCCCGGGTTGCGTTTACCGGGGGGCCTGAAACCGCTCGTCACATCGTGCGTAATACGGCTGAAAACTTTGCTGTGGTATCGCTCGAACTGGGTGGCAAGTCCCCGATCCTGGTTTTTGATGATGCTGACATCGAAGGTGCCGTTAACGGCATAATCGCCGGTAATTTCGGCGCCACCGGACAGAGTTGTGTGGCGGGTTCGAGGGTGTTTATTCAGTCCGGCATTCGCCAACAGATCCTTGAAAAACTGGTCGAGCGCGCAGGCCAGATATGTATCGGTGATCCGCTTGCCGATGATACCCAGGTCGGCCCCCTGTGTACGCGGGAACAGCTCGAGCATATCAGTGAATCGGTCGACGATGCCGTCAGGGAAGGGGCAAACCTGTTAATCGGCGGCAAGCGCCCCGAAGGCCTTGATAGCGGTTGGTACTATAGCCCCACGATACTCGATTGCCCGCATCAGGATATCCGTACTGTTCGCGAAGAAATGTTCGGACCCATTCTCTCGGCACTGAGTTTCGAGACCGAGGAAGAGGCGATCGAGATGGCCAACAACTCTGATTTTGGTCTTGGCTCGGGTGTCTTTACTTCCAATGTCGCGCGCGCGTTACGCGTATCCGATGCGATTCATTCGGGGATCGTCTGGATCAATACGTATCGCGTAATTTCACCGATAGCTCCGTTTGGTGGATTT
>JARFPR010000504.1 GCA_029288195.1 Gammaproteobacteria bacterium
GCTGGTGGTAGCCGCCGACGATGGTGTTATGCCGCAGACCAAGGAAGCGATTCAACACGCGGCGGCGGCAGAGGTGCCATTGGTCGTTGCGGTCAACAAGATTGATAAGGAGGATTCGGATCCGGACCGGGTGAAGAATGAACTTGCCGCTCTCGAGGTTATCCCCGAGGAGTGGGGTGGCGAGAATATTTTCGTCAATGTATCCGCCATTACCGGGGAAGGGATCGACAGTCTGCTCGACTCGATCCTGTTACAGGCCGAAGTCCTCGAGCTCGAAGCGGTCGATAAAGGCAATGCCAAGGGTATCGTCATCGAAGCCTCGCTTGATAAGGGCCGCGGTCCGGTGGCAACGGTGCTGGTCCGCTCGGGCCTTTTACAGCAGGGGCAATTATTGCTTGCGGGAACCCAGTTTGGCCGGGTACGCGCGATGTACGACGAATCGGCCACGGCGATAAAATCTGCCGGGCCCTCGATGCCCGCAGTTGTGCTTGGCCTGTCGGGCGTGCCCAATGCCGGAGACGAAGTCTTCGTGGTGGAAAATGAGCGCAAGGCGCGTGAATTCGCCGCCTCGCGTGAAGCCAGGACGCGTGAAAGCAAGCTCGCCGACCAGCATAAAGCCAAGCTGCAGGGCATGTTCGACGCGATGGAAGAAGGCGAAGTCGCCGAGATCAACGTTTTGATTAAAGCCGACGTGCAGGGCAGCTCCGAGGCAATTCGTGAGTCGCTGGAAAAACTGTCGACCGAGGAAGTGCGCGCCAAGCTGGTTTCCACCGGTGTCGGGGGTATCAACGAATCCGATATCAACCTGGCAGCCGCGTCGGATGCCATCGTGATTGGATTTAACGTGCGCGCAGACGCGGCGGCGAAAAGGGTCGCCGGGGATTACGGGATCGACATTCGCTATTACAGTGTCATCTACGACATCATTGATGATATCAAGGCATTGATGTCGGGTATGTTAGCTCCGGATTCCCAGGAAAAAATTATTGGCCTGGCCGAAGTCAAGGATGTATTCCGCTCGCCGAAATTTGGCGATGTTGCTGGTTCGATTGTAGTCGAAGGCGTGGTGCGTAAAGGTCAGCCGATTCGTGTTTTGCGTGATAACGTGGTCATCTATGAAGGTGAGCTCGAGTCGCTACGACGCTTCAAGGATCCGGTTGAAGAAGTTCGCATGGGCACCGAGTGCGGTATCGCGGTCAAGAATTATAATGACGTGAAACCGGGCGATCAAATCGAGGTGTTTGAGCGTATCGAAGTGGCGCGCAGCCTCGACTAAGAAACCTTAAGCATGCCCAAAGATTACCCGCGCAGTGAACGGATTGCCTCGCAAATCCAGCGTGCAATGGCCGCCCTGATCCAAAGTGGTTTAAAAGACCCGCGCCTGTCGATGCTAAGCATACTCGAGGTCGAGGTCAGCAAGGACCTGGCGCATGCCCGGGTTTTCTTCAGTGTACTGGACCCGGATGATGCCAGCGACTGTCTCGAGGCATTGAATCGAGCCAGTGGTTTCCTGCAGCACGAAATCGGTAAGAGTCTCAAGGCTCGCGTTACCCCCAGGCTCAGTTTTATATACGACGATACCGATATCCGGGGACGTCAGTTATCCGATTTGATCGACTCTGTGGTCGCTAACGACAAGATTAAAACCAACCACTGATGGCTGGTAAAAAGGGGGCCAGGAATTATCGGGATGTCGACGGAATCCTGATTCTTGATAAGCCCCTCGGCCTGAGTTCAAACCAGGCTTTACAGCAGGTACGAAAACTCTATCGCGCCCGCAAGGCAGGGCATTGTGGCAGCCTGGATCCAATGGCGACCGGCGTATTGCCGATTTGCCTGGGTGAGGCAACCAAGTTTTCCAGTTTTCTACTCGGTGCCAACAAGACTTACCGCGCCTGTTGTCGGTTGGGCCAGACGACTACCACGGGCGACGCCGAAGGCGACGTACTGGAAACCCGGCCAGTACAAGTCGATGAAGTCCAAATCAGGCAAACGCTCGAGCGTTTTGTCGGTGAGATCGAGCAGATTCCACCGATGTATTCCGCCCTCAAGCACGAGGGTCAGCGGCTTTACCAACTGGCGCGACAGGGCAAACAGGTTGAGCGTAAACCGCGCCGGATAAAAATTGACGAACTTACACTGCAGGCCCTGACTGGTGACAGCTTAACCTTCGAAGTGACCTGTTCCAAGGGTACCTATGTCAGGACGCTTGCCGAGGATATCGGTGCTGCGCTCGGATGTGGTGCGCATTTAACCGCCCTGCAGCGTTCGGCGGTAGCGCATTTCAATGAACAGGACGCGGCTACAATAGATCGATTACGGGAGCTTGAGCAACGCGGAATGGATCGGATCGACGAGTTACTACTTCCGGTAACAGCGACCCTGGCGCAGTTTCCCGAATTGAAACTGGATAATGCAACCCGTGTCGACATATGTCATGGAAAACGGTTTCCGTCGGGTCACGATCAGGCACCGGGGCTTTATCGGCTGGTGTCAGTCGATGGCCGTTTTATCGGCCTTGGTGAAGTTGATTCGGAAGGCGAGTTGAAAGCTAAAAGGTTAATGAATACAGCGAGATAGCACTATTCGGGATAGTCCCGGGTAATTACCGGGATTAATCCGGTGAAAGTTCTTGTTACCACTTGCCCAGATAGGTAGAATACCAGCCTTTTTCGGGCCCACAGAGGTTTTATCCATGGCAATGTCAGCTGAACAGAAGGCTGCAATTATCGCTGATTATCAGCAAGGTAACGGTGACACCGGATCACCCGAAGTGCAGGTTGCGCTATTGTCGCACCAGATCGGTCATTTGACTGAGCATTTCAAACAGCATATACACGACCATCATTCACGCCGCGGCTTGTTGAAGATGGTTAACCAGCGTCGCAATTTACTGGATTATCTGAAATCCAAGAATCAGCAGCGTTACAAAGATTTGATAGCAAAACTCGGATTGCGTCGTTAATAAAGTGAGAAACCAGTGAACCCAATTAAAAAGACATTTCAATACGGCGCGAACGAAGTCACGCTGGAAACCGGAGAAATAGCGCGCCAGGCCGGCGGCGCTGTATTTGTAACCATGGCCGATACGGTCGTAATGGTAACCGTGGTCGGATCCAGAACCGCCGATCCAGGTCGAGGCTTCTTTCCGTTAACCGTCGATTACCAGGAAAAGACTTATGCGGCAGGCAAAATCCCGGGTGGATTCTTCAAGCGTGAAGGCCGTCCCAATGAGAAAGAAACGCTAACCTGTCGCCTGATCGATCGTCCCATTCGTCCGCTTTTTCCTAAGGGCTTCATGAATGAAGTGCAGGTCGTGGCCAACGTCGTCTCGAGCAATCCCGAGGTTGATGCAGACATCCTCGCGCTACTCGGAACCTCTGCTGCGCTGGCGATATCCGGAATTCCGTTTAACGGTCCTATCGGCGCGGCTCGCGTCGGCTACGTGGAAGGTGAATATGTCCTCAATCCAACCGCCAGCCAGCTTGTCGAATCGGATCTGAACCTGGTTGTTGCAGGCACCAGGAATGCCGTGTTAATGGTTGAATCGGAGGCCAACTGCCTTTCCGAATCGGTGATGCTGGGCTCGGTGGTATTTGGTCACGAGCAAATGCAGAACGCGATCCAGGCAATCGAAGAGCTGGCTGCCGAAGTCGGCACCGAAACCTGGGAATGGCAGGCACCGGAAACCGATGAAACGCTGGTGCAGAAAGTAGCAGCGCAGGGCGAGGCAGCGATTACGCAGGCCTATGCAATTGCCGACAAGATGGACCGTCAAAACAAGCTGGGTGAAATTCGTGACGAAATTGCAGCAGCGCTGGTTAGCGATGCCGAAGATTCCCCTGCGGAAGGCGATGTGCGCACTGCCATTGGCAAGTTCGAAAAGTCCCTGGTACGTGGACGCATCATTGCGGGTGAGCCGCGTATCGACGGTCGTGATACCGCCACCGTCCGACCGATCATAATTCGTACCGGCGTGCTTCCCCGCACCCACGGTTCGGCACTGTTTACGCGCGGCGAAACCCAGGCCCTGGTAGTGACTACCCTCGGCACCGGACGCGACGCACAGCTGATCGATGCGATCGAAGGCACCTACAAAGAAAACTTCATGTTGCATTACAATTTCCCACCATCGAGTGTCGGTGAAACCGGGCGTGTAGGAACGCCCAAGCGTCGTGAGATTGGGCATGGCCGTCTCGCCAAGCGTGGCGTACTTGCAGTAATGCCCCACCTCGATGATTTTCCTTATGTTATTCGAGTCGTATC
>JARFPR010000508.1 GCA_029288195.1 Gammaproteobacteria bacterium
GTGTCGACACATTGCGACAGGTAAAGCATCGTTGACGCCAGCGGTGTTCTAATCTGGTGCGCAAGGCTCGCCATCATCTTGCCCATGGTTACCAGGTGCAGATTCTGTTGCGCCGTACGTTGAAGTTCGCGCGTCTGGGTGACATCACTGAGCAAAAGAACCTGGCCGGGCGCGTAGCCGAGGGGACGGGTCGAGATGCTGAATTGCCTGCCATCGGCGGTTTTCAGTTCCCCCTGGTCCAGCTCGGGTAGAAATACACGCTTAACAATTTCCCGCCAGGGTTCCTGGTACAGCGGCGTATCCAGCAGCAGGCGCGCACCCTCGTTGGCTTCAGCGACTTTACCCTGCCGGTCCAGTACCACGACCCCACCCGGGATCGCATCAATCAAGCGGGAATTGGCACCGGCTTGGGTCTGCGCATCAGCCGGCTTGATACGATCAACATTCTGGCTGATTTGCTCGACGCTGGCGCTCAGGGTTTCCGAGAGGCGATTAAATTGCTCAAACGCACCCTGCAGGCTTTGTAATGCTGGCCCTTCGTTTAGTTTTTGATTTTCCACCCCGAACAGGGTGCACAAGACAAACCAATTGCAATAAACCCTTGAATATCAATAAGTTAAAATTTTATTATTTTACGAATGACAGAAAAATGACGCTATTCGGAGCGTTCTATTTGATATTTGCGCATTTTTTCGACGAGCGTAGTACGTCTCATATTGAGCATAGTGGCGGCGCGCGCAACCACGTTATCGGATTTTGACAGGGCTTGTTCGATCAACGATACCTCGATATCGGTCAGGTACTTCTTCATATCGATACCCTCGCCCGGGAGCTGGCTAAGGTCGGGTTCCGACATCGCCACCATGGCATCTTCGGCGTAGGCTTCGCTGTTTTCCAGGTTACCCTCGCTTTGATATTTCTCCGGTAAATCCTTTGAATCGACAACACCATGCGGAAACAAGATCGCCAACCGTTCGATTAGGTTTGCCAGCTCACGCACATTCCCCGGCCAGGGGTATTGCTGCAACATTGCGATCGCTTTCTTACTCAGCCGCACTGACCCGCGGTTCTCACGCTCGATACGCGCGATCATTTCATGAATCAGCAGCGGAATATCGGATTGGCGTTCACGCAGCGGTGCCACTTCGATTGGAAAAACATTGAGTCGATAAAAAAGGTCTTCGCGAAATTTACCCTCGGCTATCAACTCTTCGAGTCGTCGATGGGTTGCTGCAATGACACGCACATCGGCCTTAATCGACTTGTTGCTGCCGACTTTTTCATAACAGCGTTCCTGTAAAACACGCAGTAATTTGACCTGCATCGGTAACGGCATGTCACCGATTTCATCGAGAAAAAGCACGCCGCCCTCGGCGAGCTCGAAACGCCCCTGGCGCGCGCTAATCGCACCGGTAAAGGCGCCTTTCTCGTGGCCAAATAACTCGCTTTCCAGTAAATCGGCCGGGATCGCGCCGCAGTTAATGGGAATAAAGGGTTTTTTGCTGCGCGAAGACTGCGCGTGGATATTGCGCGCGATCACTTCCTTGCCGGTTCCCGAATCTCCCAGCACCAATACCGAGGCATTGGTATCCGAAACCTGATCGATCATCAGGTTAATGCGTTCGATGGAGTTACTGTTACCGATCAGTGGTTGGCACTCGCGATTGTCCATGCGACGTTCGCGTTTATTATGCTTTCTCGCCTGATCGAGAACCTGGGATAAGGAGTAGTAATCAGACTGGAAGCACAGCCCGGCAATAAATGGCAGTTGAACCACGATTTCAAGCGCGCTCAATTCTGACTTGTCAGCCAATAGAATCACCGGGTACTGGCATTTATCTTCCTTGTTACGCTCTAGGAAAAACCTGGAAATATCGTCACCGTCAATACTGAATATGGCGAGATAATTGAATAGTTCGCGGCGCGGGATATCGGGCAGCTGATCGGGAGTGATGAGCCTTGCTTCGACCTTGATAAAACTGAGTACTGCGAGAAAAGAATGTCCGCGTGTATTGTTGGAATCAACGACCAGGACCTCGTTACTGTCCCGGTTTCCACCCTGTTCCGACATCTGTTACAACCCCCTGATACCAGGAAAACAATCCCAGCCAGTTTTTTGACGACCCTGGAATTTAATTAAAATTTTAGCCTAGTATGACAATATATCGGCGCACAAAAGCACACTTTATACATTAAATATTTCAATCGATCAGGTATCGATTTAATTGGGGTACGAGTCGTTACTCTGGTAGGCACGAGTCGCTTTTGACGCGATTCGTATACGTTTTTGCTGCAGGATAACCGATTGTTTGAACTGGTTGAGTTTTTCCACAACCTGCTCATTCAAGCTTTTCAGATGCTCTGCCCTGATCCGGTCGACATGCTCGACCGAATTTGCAAATGCTTGTTCTATATACATTTTTCTCTGTGCTTCAAGCTCCTCGACGCGCTCAAATTCGCCTTCCTCGAGTATCTCGAGAATTTCATCGGTCAGCGTAATCGCCGCGCTCAGGGCTTCCTGCTGGTTCATGACTGGAGCAAGTTGCCTAGGCACCGGTTTCTTTAGCCGAGTCGGGAATTTGCTCCCAGGCGGACTTGATTGTGAGCAAAAGATCGCTTATTTCATTGAGCCTGGCTATATCGTCGCTCATATTGGCTTCGGTCAGGGCAATTATCATGTACTGGTAAAGGTCTGACAGGTTTCCGGAGAGTTCTCCTTGTTGCGAATGGTCAAGACAGCCTTCGAGACCGCCAATGATCGAAATGGCTTTACCGATATATTCGCCTTTTTGACGGGTTTCCTTGCGTTCTATGGCTCCCCTGGCCTGGGCGATTCGCTCCATGGCACCGTTCATCAGGCGCAGGATCAGCTCGTGTGGGTCCGCGTAGGCGATTGAACTATTGTCTGCGGACTGGTACTGGTTTACGGCTTTAAGTGCGACATTTGTCATTTCGTTTTTCGCTCCATGGTTTGTTTCTATATCAGGTTATCGTCTCTTACCCTATTTTCTTGAGTAAAATTCAAATTTAGTCGTTGCTATTGATCGTATTCGGTTTGGGCAGGTTGGCAAGCTGCTGGGTCAGGAAACTGCTGGTCTGGTTGAACTGCGCAATGAGCGTATCCAGTGCCGAAAACTGTCGCACCAGGCGCGCTTCGAGGGCCAGTATCCTGTCTTCGAGCCGGAAGCGATCATCTTCGATATCTTCGAGACCTTCATTCAATCCCTGCTCACGGGACGCGATGGTTCCATCAGACTGTAAAAAGTTATCCAAAATGCCATCCAGGGCACCCGCCAGACCGTTAGACACGGTCACGGTTCCGCGGTTACCGGGTGCATTGGTCAGGAGCTCTACTGACAGACCGTTACTGGGACCAGATTCGCTGGTGAAGATCTGTCCATTTGGGGTCGTAATGACGCCATCAATAGTTACCTCGCGCCCGGTGTCAGTACCATCAACTCCAGTCGAGACCGAAAGTCCGAGGTCAGCGAAAGTGTTGGTATCGACCTGGGTGATTTCGACCGTCGATGAGGGCCCGCTACTGTCCGAGGTAATCAAGAAGCGATCGGCAGTCGCGTCGTAGGTTACCGTGACCGTGGCATTACCCGACAACCTGGTGTTAATCCTGTCCTGCATCATCGTTGCCAGGTCAGCCTCGCTATTGTAGGTGCCATTGCTGAAGTTGAAGTTTCCAGTCGAAAACCCGTCAACAGTGATCCCAAATCTCCTATTATCATTAGCGTTGCTGATTACTATGGGTGTTGCGGCAACCGGGCCGCTACCTGTCAAAACACCTTGGGTCAGGACTTGAGATACATTGATAGCATAGTCCCCGGGCTCGGTATCCGATGTCGACGACACGTAACTTACCCCGGGATCAGTTGTTCTGCCCTGTATTCCAAAAAGGGCCTCTACCTCCGAGGGGTAGTTGTCCAATGCATCCGAAAGTTTAGCACTGTCGACGTCCAGGGTGCCGTTGGAGTTGGTGGTGATACCGATGTCAACCAGTGACTTGATATTACCCTGCAGTCCGGAAATGCTGCCAAACAAAACGCTGCGGATCTGGCTGCTGATGCTGCGCACGGTAAAATCACCAATCAGGACGCTACCGGCACCGCTCTCCGCATCGTAGCTGGTAAGTGCCTTTATATTGTCAGTCAACTCGTTGTAGGCATCCACAAAACCGGTGATGGTCCCCGTGATCTCCGCACGATCTTCGTTTACACCGAGGTTAACGATATTGCCAACATCCGCCTTCAGCAAATCCAGCGTCACACCATTAATAGCGCCACTTATCGAATTAGTGTCGCGGGTGATTCCAAGTCCGTTAATCGTCAGGGAGGCGTCCTGGGCCGAAACATTTTGCAACAGGCTGCCCTGGGCCGACGCGTTGAAGGCCAATTGTGATAAGCCCGCGTTATCGTTGTCGTTACCATCACCATCGGCCGTCACAGTCAGCTCCATGCTGTTGACAGCACCGGTGTCTTCGGAGGTGAACACCAGTCGGTAACCGTTGGTACCATCGTCAACTATCGACGCCTGAAAGCCAAAATCATTATCGTTAATGTAATCTCGTAAGCCACTGACGGTGTCGTTACCATTAGCCGCACTGATATCGATAGCCTGCGGGGGCCTTGCCAGGTCGGGTGTAAACGAGTAAGAAGGGCTCGTGGTTGTCGTGCCAAACTGTATTGTCAGAGTGCCACTGCCAATAACATCATCGACCGTAGCGAAGGCGGTTGCTTCACTGGTCGCCAACGACTGTGCCCTGGCCATTGCCAATACTTCCACAGAGTAATTGCCGACGTCGGCAAAACTTTCCACCGACGTCGAAAACACCGATGTATCGGATGCTGAAATCGCTTTCGCATTGAAAGCGGTTGAAGTTTTCAATCCACCAAGGCTGGTTTGAAACTGGGCCAGCGAGCTGCGTAGCAGTCCAAAGGCCGACAATTCGGCGGTAAGATTCTGTTGCTTCTGGTTCAGGCGATTTTCGGCAGGCGCGCGTTCGGCTTCGATCAGGCCTGAAACCAGCGTCCCCAGGTCCAACCCGGAACCGACACCCAATGATGTGATTGCCGCCATATGATTCTACCTATACTTCCTATGTTACTTTGCAGGACCAGGTTCGTGCCTGGTCATTTAACCGAAAAATGAGAAGGGGCAGCGTGAACTCCCCCTTCTCAAATATGCTTTAAAGTTTTTACAGCAAGAAATGGACCAGATTTACTAAGTACTATCCGAAAATAGCAATCCCTGACCTATTTCATTTTGACTCACTGCATCTTCCTGAAATTCACGAAGCTGCGACGCTATTGCCAGTACTTCTTCCGACGGAATCTGTCGAATCAATTCTCCACTTTCCGTATCAACGACCTTAATGACGGTTTTACCGCTGTCCTCATCCATGTTGAACGATAAATCACGCTGTACACTTTGTACGATTTCGTTGATTTTGCCTACCGCCTGGCGAACCTCGACGGTATTTGCAGTCTCGGGTGGCTGTTGTTTACCGTTAACCGGCAATGCCTGGCCACCATTCTCTGGCAAACTGGCTACGTCAGGCTTCGCGACCTGTCGTGAGTTTTTAGCAGCGCTGTTCAATGCTTTGATTGACGCTATGCTTGAAATCTCGTTAGCCATGTTAGTTCTCCATTCGAAGAGATGACTGGCATAAAATCATGCCAGTCACTCATTCACCTGTTACTGGAGTAACGCCAGAACGTTCTGCGGTAAGGCATTTGCCTGCGACAGAATCGCGATACCAGCCTGCTGCAGAATCTGACTACGCGTCAACTCGGCAGTTTCTGCTGCAAAGTCCGCGTCGCGAATCCGTGAGCGCGCAGCCGAGAGGTTCTCGGAGGTGATACTCAGGTTCGAAATGGTAGATTCGAAACGAGTCTGGACTGCACCCAGCTCGGCACGAAGACTGTTCACGTTATCCAAAGCAAAATCAAGGGCTTGCAGCGCGTCATTTGCGGTGGTACCGGTCAGCACATCCACGTCATTCAGGATATTGCGTGCATAGGTAATTCCATCCAGTCCTGTATCAGCCAGACCAGTGCCTGCACCAGAAATGGTGTAAGAGGCGCTCGCTGCAGCGCCATCAGCGCCAACGTCAGTCGCCAGTACGAGGCCGGCCTGGAAAGTTTCACCCGTCGCCGAAGTAACATTGGTAAACAAACCTTCGTTACCCTCGGTGATGTTTATGTCAGCACCATTTGCGCTAGTGATAATCACCTCAGTGGCTGAAGAGGTTGCAGTAACACCAGTCTGCCCTGATACTGCATTCAACGAATCCGCTATCGCAATTGCGCCGGCGGCAACGTTGGCAGGATCTGCAACTGCAACCTGCACACCATTCACCGTAAGCGTTGTAGCAGCACCTAGGTCGGCCAGGGTAAGATTAACCGTCAAAGATGCGGCCTTACTCACAGATACCCCAGAGTCGGATGCAACGGCATTGATCGCGTCAATCAGATCATTGACATCACCTGTAGTTGCATCGACTGCAGCTCCCACATCAATGTTTTGGCCGTTAATGCTGATGGTATCGGTTCCTGCTGTCGCAGCGCGAAGATCGGACAAAACCGTATACTCGCCAGAAGCAGTATCAGCTCCAAGACGACTACCACGCGAATCCACTCCATCAACCTGAATAGTCTGGTTCTGATTAGCACCAACCTGAAAAGTCAGGGTCGACAGAGAACCATCCAGAATGTTCTGGCCGTTGAACTGAGTTGAGGTCGCGATACGATTGACTTCAGCAATTAATTGCTGAACTTCGTTATTCAGCGACTGACGATCAGACGATGAGTTGGTGTCATTAATAGACTGTACTGCGAGTTCACGAACACGCTGCAGCGCATCACCCACGGTGCTCAACGCACCTTCGGCGGTTTGCGCAAACGACACACCGTCGTTGGCATTTCTGATTGCCTGGTTCAGGCCACGAATCTGAGTCGTAAAACGCTCTGAAATCGCGAGGCCGGCTGCATCGTCTCTCGCACTATTGATACGTAAACCTGTCGACAAGCGCTGTAGCGAAGTAGCCAGGCTATTTTGAGAACCGTTCAGGTTCCGCTGCGCCGTCAAGGACGCAATATTTGTGTTAATAATCTGAGGCATTTTTATCTCCTAAGTCACGCTTCACTAAAGCGCCAAAATTTAATTTACGGACAATCCGAGAGCTTTCTGGATTAACCGTTCAAGGGCTTTAGCGGCCGCGAGAGAATAAACTTTAGGAAAAACTCGATTATTTTAGGAAGTTAAACAGGGAGGAGCTGGTAATTCTTGCAAATACCGCCTGTGCGGCATCCAGCGTGGTTTGTTCCAGGGTGAGCTGGCTGATCGCTTCCGCCAGGTCCGTGTCACGCAAGGTGCTCAGCGTGGACCGGGTCACGAATACCTGCGCATCGTTGTCTTCGCGTTGGGCTTCGAGTGCGTTGAGCCTGCCCCCCAGCTGGGTGCGCGCATTGAGTGAATTTTCAAATGCGCTGTCAAGATCGGCCAGCGACTGAGCAATATTGGCGGCCCTGACGTCTGCGCTCGGCTCTGATCTCAGAGTTTCTGACAGGCCGGCGACAATTGAAAATACATCCTGAAACTGGCCGGCACTGATGGTAAATACGTCACCCACCGCGGGTATGCCAGTAATCGAGGTTCTGACGCCCTGAAAGTTAATATTCTGCCCATCGGTATAAGTGGCGCCAGTGACTATGTTGACGCCGCCGGCGACATCGAACACATCGTAAACGCCGGGCGCGACAAAGCGTATCTCATAGTCACCCGCCACGTAGACAGAACTGTCAACCACGCTGGCAGGCGCAATCAGGCCAGTACCGACGTTAGCCGCGGCAGGCAGTTCCCGCAGCGCGATAGCCGAAGGAACTTCCATGAAAATTTCGCGACCGGGGATATCGACCTCGAGTTGACGATTTTGACTAATCTGCACGGATCTGACGCCGTCATCGCCGTTAAAATTGACAAAATCGCGGGATCCGGTCGTAGCCCTGGTAAACGGGGCAGTATTGTTCTGGTATCCGGCAAACAGGTAGTCGCCGTTGCCGTCTATGGTATTTGCCAGTGATAACAGTTCGTTCAGTCGCTCGTCGATCTCTGCTGCAATCGCGTTCCGTGAAACCGTATCGACCGGCGCATTGTTGGCCTGTATTGCCAGTTCCCGAGTTCGGATTAACAGGCTGTCGTAGTTCGCCAACACTGCATCCTGCTGGTTCAGGCGCAGTTCCGCCAGGTTGATATTTGACTGGTACTGCAGGTTCAGCGAAACGGTTTGTTCCAGTTCGAGAATCTTCGAAGCCGCCGCCGGATCATCCGAGGGCTTGCTCAAACGGACCCCGCTTGAAATCTGCTGCTGCAGCTTTGCCAGCTTCTGTTGCTGCTGCTGAAAAGCTTCTACGCCCTGGGTATAGATTTGTCGGGTTGAAATTCTCACGATTACCTTACGCTATCCAGCAATGTTTCAAACAGGATCTGGGCGGTACTGACCAGACGAGCCGTTGCTTCGTAGGCCTGTTGATAACGCACCAGGTCAGCAGCTTCTTCGTCCAAATTGACAGAAGCTTTAGAAGATTGTCGATCGACCGCCTGAAAAAGCAGCGATTCCTGCGCATCTCGTTCGAGGTTTGCAGCCAGTGTCTGCGAACCGACGAAACCTACCAGCGAACCATAGGTCTCCTGGAAACTGTTGATGCCGCCATCGAACACCCCGCTAGTCTGCAGGTTGGCGAGATTCAAGGCATTTCGGTTATCGCCGCTGCCATCAATATTTGCTTCGACCGTAAATACATCGCCAGCCTGGGGAGTCCCGCTCAAACTGACCTGCCAGCCATTTGCATCGACGATCATGTTGTTGCTATAGGGAATCGCCGCGCCGGCAAGGTAGGATACCCCACCCACGACGACATCGGCATCCGCTTGCAGCGTGGCGGGTGGGGTATCGAAGGTGAAGGTTACGCTATTGAGCAGGTTTGGATCGGTAACATCGGTAATACTACCGGGACTGATATCAACATTGCCGAGATTATTCAGTGAAGCACTGCTACGAATCGGCAGTGCCGCGGCGATTGCACTCGGATCTGTGGTGATGACCTGCAGACCACCGGCAGCGGCGAGAGTTGGTCTGATCGCGAATTGATCACCCGCAACCGCCGTGGCCCCGTTTATCGTCAGGGTCAACCCCTCGAAAACCAGCGTAGCCGGCGCCCCGTTGGCAACGCTGGCACTAGTGCCGCTAGCGGAAGTCAGGGTCCAGTTAACACCATCGAAAGCCAGTTGATAGTCATCCGAGGTAAGCGCGGTGACGTCACTGATGACGGTTGCAACGGTTGGTGTTCCGGTATTAGACGAAAACGCAATCGATTGCGGCGCGCTAAAACTGAAAAAATCTTGCCCGAGATTACCGTTCAAATCCATGCCATCCTGCATCTGGGCATTAAAAGTCTCGGCAATTCCGATCGCGGTGCGCCCGAGCGAATTGCGGGTCGGATCGAGCACGCCATCACGAAAATCAAGCAGCCCACCGAGTTCGCCACCCGAAAGGTTCGAGCTGATATCGTAAACCGAGATCAACCCGTTATAAGCAATTACCTCTCGGGTCGGATCGCTAACGTCGGGCTGGGTACTGAGGGTAAAGCTTTCGATTCCAGTCAACACGGTTTGACCGTTGCCGATAAAAATCGACAGGTTGTTTTCGTCCTCGTCGATCACGGTTATATCGATTTTTTCGGCGAGTTGATTCAACAGGTTATCGCGCAGGTCAAGCAAGTCTGCGGACTGTTGGGTCGAGGTGGCTGAGGGTGCAATATCGTTAAGACTGATATTGACGTCGCGAATCTGCCCTACCAACAAGTTTATTTCATCAACAACGCTGCGAATCTCGTTCGTGGTGTTGCGAGACAACTCCTCGAAACGGGTATCGATACTCTGGAACCGCCCGGCCAGTGTTTGTGCCGTGTTAATCATTGCGTACCTTGCCGTGCTTGAGGCCGGGTCATCAGCAACGCCCTGCACCGATTCGAAAAAGTCGTTTAATATCGGGCTGATGCCCCCGGCAGGGTCGGCTAGCACGTCGTCTATACGCGACGATAGTTCGCTGAAACGAGCAACGCGCGCATAGGCCGAGGTCGTGTCACGGACCTCACGGGTCAGAAACTGATCGTAAGAGCGGGTGATCGATTCGATCTGTACCCCGTTACCGTAGAAGCTACCACCGAAAAAAGACGGATTATTAGTGCTGAACTCCACAGATTGGCGGCTGTAGCCCGGTGTATTGACATTGGCTATATTGTGGCTGGTGGTGCCGAGCGCACGTTGAAACGAGAGTAAACCGCTTACGGCGGTATTAAGAATATCAGACATGATCGGTTACTCCCGCGTCGAGCCTGGCAAGAGCGCGTTGCAGAACCTCACCATTGAGAATATTCAGCACCTTGTCCGCATACCGCGGGTCGGTAGCATACCCGGCGCTATGAATTTCGCGGATAAAAGCCTGATCATCTCCAGCCTGCGCCTGCACCAGTGCCTGCTGGTATCGAGGATTGCTATGAATAAACTTGACGTAGTCGGTAAAACTTTGTGCCGGGGTGTCATAGGCCCGAAAACGGGATACCTGGCTTTGCAGAACTCCACCGCTAAATTCCAATGACGCCTTTTGCAGAGAAGGCCCCCGCCAGTCGGGACCGGTCTTGATGCCAAACAGGTTGTTGCTGCTGCGACCATCAGCATACTTCATGGTGTGCTTGCCCCAACCTGTTTCTAGCGCTGATTGCG
Source organism: Gammaproteobacteria bacterium (assembly GCA_029288195.1). GTDB lineage: Bacteria > Pseudomonadota > Gammaproteobacteria. The sequence continues at coordinate 10,792 of JARFPR010000508.1, forward strand.
CCACCAGAAGGTGGGCACTGATGCCGAGTGTATCGGCTGCGGCCTGCGCCTGAGGCAAAATATCGGCAATAAACCGATCAGGACTTTGCCAGCGATTGTTGGCTTGTTCGATTCGCGAGACCTCGGCAAAATCGTCATCTAATACCCTGCTCACCCGCACCGCCGGTATCTCCTCCGATAAAGCAGGTAGCATTCTGATGGGCTTTTCACGAGCGGACGTAACCGCCTCTGGCGGAACATCCGGGGCCTTTCCCGAAGTTATATTTGGCTTGATCGTAGCGACCCTGACCGGGGAAAACTCCAGTTCTGGCTTAGCCTCCGGATTGCCTGATTCCGCCTCGCTGGCTGGCATTTGCTGCAGGATCATTTTAGCGACCCCGAGCCGATTCTGGCCAGCAACGGTTTGCGCCAGTTGCTTGTCATACATTTCCTGGTAGAAATTCATGTAAGAGCTGTCCTGCCCGGTATCGATTTTCACTGCCGAGCGCATCGCCGCCAGCATCTGCTGTACAAACAATCCCTCGAACTGCTGCGCGACTGATTTTGCAGCGTCGTCAGAGCCACTGCGAGCACCCAGCTTCATGTCGCCAAACTGTTGAAAATTAAGGTAAAAGTCGGCCTGGTTGGAAATCGACATAACAGCTCTCGATTAAATCACGATCAATTCGGCGCTCAGTGCACCAACTTGCTTGAGTGATTCCAGGATCGCAACCAGGTCACTGGGTGAAGCGCCAACCTGGTTAACAGCGCGCACGATTTCACTTAACGTGACACCCTTCGGGAAGCGGAACATGCGTTTATTTTCGGCGGTAACCTCGATATCCGATTCGACATTTTCGGTCGTGGTACCATCGCTGAACGGACCCGGTTGTTCGACATCGACGGTATTGGTGATCGTCACAATCAGGTTGCCATGCGATACCGCGGCAGAGTAAACCTTGACGTGATTACCAATGACGACGGTTCCAGAACGTGAATTAATGATGACCTTGGCCGGCCCTTCGCCCGGCTGAAATTCCAGGTTCTCGATAAACGACATGAAGCCAACGCGTTGCGAAATATCCTTTGGCGCGTTGATCGAAACTTCGACGCTATCCTTGGCGCGCGCATTATTGGGTCCACGAACCTGGTTAATGGTATCCGCAAGACGCTTGGCAGTTGTGAAATCCGGGCGTTTCAAATGCAGGGTTAGCTTTTCGGCGGAGGCGAAAGGATTCTGGATTTCGCGTTCGATGCTGCCACCGCCGGGTATTCTTCCAACACTCGGCACGTTAATCGTGATCGACGATCCGTCGGCACCTTCAATGCCAAGGCCGCCCACGATCAGGTTACCCTGTGCAATCGCATAAATATTGCCGTCCGCACCTTTTAGTGGCGTCATCAGCAAGCTGCCACCACGCAGGCTCTTGGCGTTGCCCAGTGATGACACAGTGACATCGATGGATTGACCTATTTTCGCAAATGCCGGCAAATCTGCATGCACCGAGACCGCGGCGATGTTCTTTACCTTCGGGCTGACATCGGGTGGCAGGGTGATCCCGTACTGGGACAGAAAGTTTTTCAAGCTTTGCACCGTGAACGGGGCCTGCGAAGTCTGATCTCCCGACCCATCGAGACCTACAACCAGGCCATAACCAACCAGCTGGTTGTCGCGCACGCCCTTGATGGAGGTAATGTCCTTGATACGTTCAGCCCAGACATTTTGGAAAAAGCCTATAAAAATCAATAAGATAAATAATTTAGCAAGTTTCATATCAAGCTCCTAGAGGGGGAATACCGGGCTATCGAAAAAGCGAGACAACCAGCCTCTGGTGTTGGATTCGGCAATCACACCACCCCCGCCGTAGAAGATCCGGGAATTCGCTATTTTGCTCGACACCACGATATTGTCGGTGCTGACATCCTGCGGGCGAACGATACCAGAGATGCGGATGAATTCTGAGCCCTGGTTGAGCCCTATTATTTTTTCGCCCCTCACCACCAGGTTGCCACTCGGTAATACATCGACCACGGTAACTGCAATCTCACCGCTCAAGCTGTTACTTTGCGCACTGTCCCCGCTGCCGGAGAATTCACGCTCGGCATTGATCGAGTTGCTCAGCGCCAGGTTGCCATTAATTGTTGGCCCGGTACTGCCAAAGATTGCCGAGGCACCGATATCGACATCATCGCCCTTGTCGGTATTGGTTTCTGCCGATTTGGATGCATTGGTTGATTCCATCAGCGTCACGCTGAGTACATCACCGATACGAAAGGCTTTGTTATCTTCGAACAGCCGAACTGAACGCCCCGTCTGAAAAATTGAACCATTAGGTTCGGGCTTGAACTCCATCGCGTTCAAGTCTACCGGTGCATATTGCGGGTCAGGCTGCACCACGATTCGAGTCTGAGAGCAACCACCCGCGAGGCCGATCAGCATCAATACGGATATTAATCTGGATATACGCTTCATTGCGTCACCTAGGTGTTGTTGTTGAGGTATTGCATCATGCCGTCAGCAGTAGCAATCAACTTTGAGTTCATTTCGTAGGCGCGTTGGGTTTCAATCATGCTGACCATCTCTTCAACGATGTTCACATTCGACGATTCGAGCGAACCCTGGCGCAATCGACCGAGCCCGCTTTCACCGGGAGTACCCTCTTGCGGAGCACCGCTAGAAGCCGATTCGATATAAAGGTTTTCACCGATCGACTGCAGGCCGGTCGGATTAATGAAGTTGGTGATCTGAATGGTGCCGATTGCGGTCGGTGAAGCCTGGGTCGGAAGCTGTACGCTGACGATTCCATCGGTGCCTATGGTAACCATCTGGGTATCTTCCGGCAGCGTGATACCAGCCTGCAATTCATAGCCGCTAGCGGTAACCATTTGCCCCTGGTCGGAGATCATGAAGCTACCATCGCGGGTATAGGCCTCGGTTCCATCGGGTAACAGAACCGGGAAAAAACCCTTGCCGTCGATGGCGACATCCAGCGATTTGCCGGTATTCTCTATATTTCCCTGGGTATGAATCTTTTCGGTTGCGACCACGCGGGTACCGGTACCGAGCATCAAACCTGAGGGTAAACGCGTGTCTTCAGAGGTTTGCGCGCCTACCTGGCGCAGGTTCTGGTATAAAAGATCCTCGAACGCCGCACGCGATTGCTTGAAGCCGGTCGTGCTGACGTTGGCGAGATTATTAGAAATCACCGTAAGCCGCGTTGCCTGCGCATCGAGTCCGGTTTTTGCAACCCAAAGGGCCTGGTTCATATTACTTCTCCATCGATAGTTCTGTCGAAGAACTATGCAGTTACCATGCCAACTAGATAATCTGACTCATTTTCGCGAGGGCACTAACCCCGATGCGCTGACCAGCCGCTATGGTAAGATTGCCGAATGAAACGACAGCTCTCAGCGATTCTTTATGCAGACGTGGCTGGCTACAGTCGCCTTACCGGTCAGAATGAGGAACAAACCCATCAGCAGCTAAACACCGGGTTAAATCTACTCGGCGAAATAATCACGGCTCACGACGGCAGCAAAGTCCACGAAGCAGGCGACGCGATACTGGCTGAATTCTCCAGTGCAACCGGGGCTGTCGATACGGCGGTCGAATTTCAAAAGCAAATGGCCTCGCGGGATTCGGACCCGGGCGCAGGTGAGCTGATCGAGTTCCGGATTGGGGTAAATATCGGCGAAGTTATCCGCGACCGCGGTGACATCTATGGAGACGGTGTTAACATCGCAGCGAGAATTCAAGAAGTTGCACCTCCGGGCAGCATATGCGTTTCGAGCGTGGTACTGGAGCAGTTATCGTCAAAAGACTATAACTTCGACGATCTTGGCTACCGTAATTTTAAAAATATAGAAAGGCCCGTTCACGTGTACGAGATCAGGCTTCCTGACCTGTTTGATCACCATCCAATGCAGTCGATCGAATCACGGGTTCAGGGCCAACCCATGTTTGACGATGCGATCGATAAGCCGCCGATAACAGCGGGACACTGTTCCTGTGGCTCAATAAGGATAGAAATAACCCAGGAATCACTGGGTACAGGATTCTGCCATTGCAAAATATGCAGGCGTTGCACCGGGGCACCTGTATTTGCATGGGCAGCCTTTCCCATCGAAGCGGTAAAATTCACCCAGGACAAACCCGAGTACTATCGGTTGTCCCTGATAGGTGAAAAAAGATTCTGTAAAAAATGCGGGTCTTTTGTGGCCTGGCGGGGCTTGAAACCCGAACCCGCCAATTACCTCGCAATACCGACTGCAATCCTCGATAACCCGGAAGTTTACGCCCCAACCTGGCACGGGGGAATTGAAAGCCAGATTGCCTGGCTGCAAATTCACGACGATCTTCCCAGAGCACGTTGCGCAGAATCGCCTTTTCTGAAGAAGTCATGGGGATCGATGGGCGCTTCCGACCCCGATGAGTGGGTATCGCTGGAGTACGAAAAGGCAAAGCAACTGGATGACGATTCAGCATCATCAAGTTGATTAAGATATTGGAATTGAGCTGGCTGCCTGCTTTTTGGCCCGACGCTGGATTTATATGCTAAGGCTGCTCGCAGTTAATCAGCGTAACAATCCCCCGTCCACGTGTCGTTTCGAAAACACACTTACGAGAACAGGACAAACAGGGATTTAGATCGGCTCGAGCGGTGGATCCAGCAGGTTGAACAGGCGTTCCATGTGTTCGATGGCCTCGCGCCCGTTATCGGTGAGCTGCCCACCCTCGGCAGTGCTAATCAGGCCCTTTTCGAACATGCGTTCGGCCGCCGCTATTACCGCTGGATCGGGGTTGTCGTGTACATTCATCGCCACCGGGCCGCCCATGCTGAAGCGACGCAGCAAGTTGAGTTCATCAATAAGTTCTGGATCGATATGCATATTATTTCCCCGCGCTACGGCTTCGCCAGGTCCTCGCCTTCTTTTTCCGGCAACAACAGGTCGCTGCGGCTGATACCGAGGGCCAGTGCCGAAGTGGTGGCAACATAAATCGAGGAATAGGTCCCGACCACCACGCCGATTATCAGTGCCAGGGCAAATGCGTGTATCGCCTCGCCGCCGAGAAAGAAAAGCGATAACAGCACCAGCAAGGTAGTAAATGAGGTCATCAAGGTACGCGAAATGGTCTGGTTGATTGACGTGTTGACGATTTCGATTGAAGTTTTTTTGCGAATTTTGCGGAAATTTTCACGCACCCGATCGAATACCACGATGGTATCGTTCAGCGAGTAACCGATAACCGCGAGAATCGCCGCTAGCACGCTCAGGTCGAAATCGAGTTGCAATACCGAGAAGATACCGAGGGTGATAATCACGTCGTGCACCAGGGCTGCTACCGCACCGAGTGAAAAACGATATTCGAAGCGAAATGCAACGTATATCAGGATCGCGATCAACGCGTACAATACCGCCAGACCACCGTCTTCGGTGAGTTCCTCGCCAACCTGCGGACCGACAAAATCGACCCGTCGAACATCGATCGAGGTATCACTGGCTGCCTGCAACAGGCCGATGATCTGGGAACTGATTTCGGCTTTATCCTTGCCAGCTTCAGGTACCAGCCGAATCAGGACCTCTTGCGCACTGCCGAAATGCTGCACGATCGCATCGCCAAAACCATCGGCTTC
>JARFPR010000543.1 GCA_029288195.1 Gammaproteobacteria bacterium
CCTTAACAGGGCCATGGCTGCGTTTAGTACTATGCGTGGTTTTAGCGCACTGTCCTTGAGCCAGATCAATCCATTTTCGCTATGCTTTGCTAGATTTTCGGGCCGACGGGAGTATATTGGTGCCAAAATAGCCGAGGATCACACCATAATGAGCAATGAAGTCAAAGAAAATCTAAAAAGCCAGTCCACCTGGAAACGCGGTTTATACATGCTGCTGTATATCATCTTTTCCAGGGTCGCCGAGATCGTACTTGGCTTCGTCGTCCTGTTTCAATTTTTACTCAAACTGTTCACCGGTGAGACCAACGAGAGACTCCTTAAACTTGGACAGGGGCTTAGCACATATGTCTATCAAACCCTCCAGTTCCTGACTTTTAATTCTGAATACCATCCCTATCCGTTTGGCGCCTGGCCCAGGGGCGAACCGAAGTCCGCCAAGATTACCGATCAGGCTGAAACTGCTGGTTCGTAACCTGGCTATGCATGGATTCGATAAATTTTTCTCGCGCTATTTCATCGCAATAGTCCTGTTTTTCCCGTTTACAGCCCTGGCGGTATCGAATGCAGGAGAAACCGTGGTTGAGCGTGGCAATATCGACGATGATTATTACGCGGCTGGCGGCGTTGTCGATATCGATGCCGTGGTCGCGGGTGACGTCATCGTCGCGGGTGGTGAACTTTATATCGGCCACCTGATCGAAGGTGATGTCATCGCCGCCGGCGGTTCCCTCAAAATTCGAGGTGAGATAAAGGACGATATTCGTGCTAGCGGCGGGGATCTCAATATCGATGCCGTTATCGGCGACGATCTCGTTGCGGCCGGCGGTTCAATAACCCTGTCACCGGGAGCAACTGTAGGCGGTGAAGCCTGGCTGGCTGGTGGTGAAGTTCACATCGCGGGCACCATTCTCGGCAACCTGAAGGTAACCGGCGGCAATATTCGCCTGTCCGGGACGATACGCGGTGACGTCGAGCTTGAAGGTGGAGAAATTCAAATCCTCGATAGTGCACGGATCGACGGGGAACTGAACTATAAGAGCCCGCGCCAGGCGACGACCGGTGCAGATGCGGTAATTTCCGGGGGAATTACCCACGAACCGGTGGACTGGGATTATGCTGACAGTGGCTTTGGACTGTTTTTCTCGATCACCCTGATGGTCGCCGCTGTCCTGTTCTACCTGTTTTTCCCGCACTACACGCTAGCGTCGGTTAAACGGTTAGGTTCCGATCCGTGGAGCAGCCTGGGGCTGGGCTTTATTTTCGTCGTGGCTACGCCATTGGTTGCCTTTATCCTGATGCTGATTGTGCTCGGTTTGTGGGTTGGTCTGAGTATGCTGGCGCTTTATTGTGTGGCCTTATTGTCGGGGTTCCTGATCGCCTGTTTCTTTGTCGCTGAACGGGGCGCGAAGCTCATCAAGCAGGATATTTCTTCGCGGGGACGCCGTCTGATTTCGGTCATCGTGGTAATTTTTATACTCGGCTTAATCCAGATGATTCCGTTGCTCGGTGGTCTGAGCATGTTTCTGTTGTTGCTGGTTGGTCTTGGTGCCGGATTGATACAGCTGCGATATGTTTACCGGCCAGCTGAAGCGGGCTCATAAATTTGCAGGCACTCGGGCTCGCGCCCGCGGACAACCCGTTTTCCTTTTAATTTGCCGTGCGTCTCGGTGACCACCGTATGTTGTCCTTCACGGTGATGGTCGTCGTAAAAGTAAATTACTACCCAGTCGTGGACACGGTTGAGATTATGCGCCCGCGCGGTATTTGAATACAGCGCGGTGAAGTGCCAGTGATCGTGAGTGGTATGCAGGATCGGCAGCCAGGCCTTGTTTCGAGGATTGAAACGCTTCGGCGTAATTGCTGGCAGACTGCCGGCCCTGGCCTTGGCACGGTACTCCTCATCGACCTTGAGTATCAGGGTGACGGCAGGCATGACGTCGTCCTGTCTCATCGGACCGGGTCGGCGGCGCTGCTGATCGAGGTGTTGCTGGAGCCAGCTCTCGATTGCTTCGCGGCGCTTGGTGCCGAGGCCCTCGACCCTGGCGAGCTGACCGCCGCGCACCGCGTTTTCAAGTGCCTCGAGACTTTCAACATGCAGGGTGTCGTGGATGCGTTCCGCCAGTGCCCTGCCAACCGTGGGAATCGATCGAAACAGGGCTACCGGATCGGCAGCACCCTTGAGATTCTCGAGGCGAGACATACGACCGGTGGCAATGTACTCGTAGATTGAGCGCGCGATCCCCTCACCGATGCCGGGTAAAGCGACAAGGCCCTGGATGCCCTCTGCCTGCATCAGTTCGGCGATGTTTTGCGGCATATTGTCGAGCGTATCCGCGGCGTGCAGGTAAGCGTTGCAGCGAAACGGGTTGGCATGCTGCGTATTGAGTAGCGCTGCAATGTCACGAAGTTTATGGGCCACTTCGTGGTTGAAGGCGTGCATGGTGCATTCCGCTCTATGTGCCTTGTTAAGGGAGAAATTATAATGCGATGACTCAACAAAGGCTTGATCTGAATCATCGATATAGGCGATTACAGATGCGTTGAATCAACCTGGTAATTCGATGAAATTGTATTATGCCGGGTATTGTCCGATTACCGGCAGATGTGCCGCTAAAAAGTGTGAAGCAGATGCATTTGATTCAGATTTGATTCAGGTAAAATGGTCTAGGGTTATTAATCCTCGCTTTTGGGCAATGCGCGCTGATGGCAAACGACAAGTCATTTGATCTCGATGGAATTCTCGGAAGATTGCGGAATCGTCGTGAGTTTCTGCAATTGTTCGGCAAGGGTCTGGGATATAGTGCCCTGGCTGCGGTATTGCCGGCCTGTGGCGGGAGTAGCTCGGGTT
>JARFPR010000546.1 GCA_029288195.1 Gammaproteobacteria bacterium
TTCCCAGACAGGTTAAAACCAGGTGGATGACAGCGATTTCCCGAATCGTTAAACTAGCGTCAGCTTTGATTACCTGATGGCCCCAAATGGATCCGAATTTCCTAGATTTTGAACAACCAATTGCTGAGCTCCAGGCAAAGATATCAGAACTGCGCTATGTAACCGATGACTCGGATATCAACATTAGCCAGGAAATCCAGACGCTCGAGCGCAAGGCTGATTCACTGACTCATTCGATTTTCGGCAAGCTTTCAGCCTGGCAAATCTCTCAGCTATCACGACACCCTAATCGCCCTTATTCCATTGACTATATCGAACGATTATTCACCGACTTTGAATACCTGCATGGGGACCGAGCCTATGCGGACGATAGCCCCATGGTGGGCGGGGTGGGACGTCTAGAAGGTAAACCAGTCATGGTTATTGGGCAGCAAAAAGGGCGCGATACCAAGGAAAAAATCAAGCGTAATTTCGGCATGCCGCGCCCGGAGGGCTACCGTAAGGCTTTGCGCCTGATGAAAATGGCGGAAAAATTTAAAATGCCGCTGCTAACCCTGGTCGACACACCCGGCGCCTATCCAGGTATCGGTGCCGAAGAAAGAGGGCAGAGCGAAGCGATTGCGAGAAATCTTTTCGCGCTATCGCAGTTGAAAACACCGATTATCTGCACCGTTATCGGCGAGGGTGGTTCCGGTGGAGCACTGGCAATTTGTGTTGGTGATCGCATAAACATGCTGCAGTATGCAACCTACTCGGTTATCTCGCCGGAAGGTTGTGCATCCATCCTCTGGAAAAGTTCAGACAAGGCTGCCCAGGCCGCTGAAGCCCTCGGAATTACAGCACAGCGTCTTCTATCCTTGAAACTGATTGACAATGTTATCAAGGAGCCACTCGGTGGCGCTCATCGTGACTATGACCAGGTCGCCAGTTCTTTAAAACAGAACCTGGTTGAAACGCTGGAACTGCTCGATTCGGTTGCTATCGACAAATTGCTCGAGCAGCGCTACCAGAAGCTACTGTCTTTTGGTCAGTATCGAGAAGCCTGATAGGATAACCGCTTTTATCACCCGGCCAGCCTCATGCAATCATGCCTGGATCTGATTCCTGATGATGTTAACAGGGTGTTCGTAGCTTTTAGCGGGGGGCTAGACTCGTCGGTATTGCTGCATTTACTGGTTTCGAAAACTCGAAACTATGAAATTATTCCCTGGCATTTTAATCACGGATTACTCGATATTGCCCCTCGAATGGAAGCCTTTTGTTCCGATCAGGCAAGTCGCTATGGTCTCGAGATTCGTGTCGATCAGCTTGATCTGAAAAACATCGATAGCAATATTGAAGCCGAGGCGCGTCATCAACGTTACCTGATGTTCGCTGGGCATACCAGGGCTGGCGACTGTATCGTGACCGCACATCATGCCGATGACCAGGCGGAAACTTTCCTGTTGAACGCCCTGCGTGGCTCGGGTAGTGCAGGGCTTCGAGGTATTGCAAGACAACGTCTGCTGGGCGATGCCCTGTTATTGCGACCTTTATTGAATTTTAGCCGCAAGCAGCTGGAACAGTATGCCGCACAACAGGGAGTCCCCTGGTTTAATGATCCCAGTAATCAAAGCGACCGATTCGACCGTAATTACCTACGCAACCAGGTTATTCCAGCAGTCAGGGAGCGCTGGCCACATTTTCAGGACGCGCTCTCTAGCGCAAGCGAATTACAATCCGAAATCCAGGATTTGCTTGATGAAATTGCAGCCCTTGATTATGCAGAATTAAAAGCAGCTGACTCAGAAGGTATTGCCACGCTGGACCTTCCCGGGTTGTTACAGCTTTCTCCGGGACGACGCAAGAACCTGGTTCGGTACTGGATAGTCGAAGCCGGGTTGCCGACAATTCCACAGGCACGCCTGCAGGAGTTAATGAATCAACTGCATGCAAAACCCGATGCGACGCCTGAAATTGCGATGCCGGAATATTCGATCAGACGCTACGATCAACGTCTTTTCCTGGTGCGGGAAGGTAGAAATCAGAGTGACCGAGGGGTTTTTGACTTTGGTTTGGATTCGCATATCGAAATAAAACAGCTTGGACTTAAGCTGCAGCGCGAGGCGGTCTTCAGCCGGCTGAATCTTGCCGATAAAGGGCAATCATTAAGCCTCAGGTTTCGTGATAAAGGCGAAGAAAATGCAGATCGTCATCGACTCAAACGACTGTTTCAAAAACACCGCGTTCCGCCATGGGAGCGCGCCTCGATTGCACAGGTCTATCTTAACGGAAGGCTTGAAGGATTACTTTTGTGAATCAAAAAAAAGAGACCAGGGACCGGGTTTTTTCAGAGCGTTTAAGCGATGTAAAGCCTTTCGAATTCAACGAAACTGTCGCCAACGTTTTTCATGACATGATTTCGCGTTCGGTTCCCGGTTATGAACTGTTACTGCGTATGATTGGTTTGTACGCCGACATTTTTGTGCGACCAGGTAGCCGTGTCTTTGACCTCGGCTGTTCCCTCGGCGAGGCAAGCCTGGTGATAGCCGATCAGACTCGCGGGCGTGATTGCAAAATCATTGCCGTCGATAACTCTGCCGCAATGATCGCCAAATGCAATCAGCACGAAGCGTTACCGAAAAATATCGAGTGGCGTTGCCAGGACATCAGACAAACCGAAATTTCGAATGCATCGATGGTGGTGTTAAACCTGACCCTGCAGTTTCTGCCACCCGGGGAACGACAGCAACTACTGGAAAGAATCTTCGCAGGTCTGAAAAGTGGCGGAATACTAGTTCTGTCCGAAAAGGTTGTGTTTGCAGATGCTGTCGAAAACCAACGCATGGTGGATCTATACCAGGGCTTTAAAAAAACCATGGGTTACAGCGACCTCGAAATCAGCCAGAAGCGCAATGCGCTTGAAAATGTTCTGGTTCCCGACACCGCCGGACAGCACCTGGAAAGACTCGAGGCGGTTGGTTTCGACGAAATCTACCCGTGTTTCAGGAGTTTTAATTTTATTTCTTACCTGGCAATCAAGAAGTGAGTTGGGACACTTTATTCGATTACCTGCGTCATCACGGTCTCAATCGGTGGGCACAGCAACTCGAGAGCGAAAGCAGTAACTGGCTGGTTAATCATGGCGACTATCCTCGCTGGTCGAGCGCCGTTAATGCGTTGCCTGAAATTGAACATTCCGAAGCCTGTTTTGATACGGCAGCTGTCACTGTAAATGGTAATTGTGATGATCCGGCCGGATTGCGCCAGGCACTCCAGGGATTAATGCCATGGCGCAAGGGCCCCTACCAGGTTGCCGATGTATTTATAGATTGCGAGTGGCGTTCTGACTTTAAGTGGGAACGGTTATCGCGGTACCTGGCCCCGCTGGAGAATCGGCGAGTTCTCGATGTTGGTTGTGGCAATGGTTATCATTGCTGGCGCATGCTTTCGCATGCCCCGGAGATAGTCCTGGGAATCGAACCCTCGGTATTGTTCAACCTTCAGTTTCATGCCCTGCAGAAATACCTGCAACGAAACGATATCAACCTGTTACCCATCGGGGTGGAAGTAATGCCAGAAGATTTAAACTGGTTCGACACCGTGTTCTCGATGGGGGTGTTATATCACCGCAAGAGCCCGCTGGATCATCTTTACCAGCTCAAGAGCTTTCTCGTGAACGGCGGCGAGCTATGCCTTGAAACGCTGGTGATTGAAGGCGCGGCAGGCCAGGTGCTGTTACCGCCGGATCGTTATGCACGTATGCGCAATGTCTGGTTCATTCCGTCGTCGGCTGAATTGGTAGTGTGGTTGCAACGTTGCGGATTTGACAATATCCGGGTCGTCGATGAATCGGTAACCAGTATCGAGGAACAGCGGGTTACCGAATGGATGCAGTTTGAATCACTCGAACAATGCCTGAGGCAGGAAAATCCCGCATTAACCGTCGAAGGATTACCGGCACCGCGGCGTGCTGTCATTCTGGCTAATAAACCAGCCTAGTCGAGCGCGACGAAGACAACCTGGTTGCGTCCCTTTTCCTTGGCGGCGTAAACACCCTGGTCTCCGGCGTGAAACATGGCTTCAAAATCATGGGTAGAACCTGTCTCAATCGAGGTGGCGCCGATACTAGTGGTTATACTCAGCTCATTGGGTTGAAGGTTTTCGATATCGATACGAAGCTTCTCGGCTTTGACACGAGCACTTTCGCCATCACAGTAAGGCAACAGAACCACAAATTCTTCCCCGCCGTAACGGGCAACCAGGTCGCCATCACGAAAACTGTCGATGAGAAGTTTGCCGGTTAATTTAAGCACCAGGTCGCCAGTAGCGTGCCCATGGTTGTCATTAATTGCCTTGAAGTGATCAAGGTCGATAACAAGCATGCTGATCGGGTAATTGTGACGTCGGGCCTGGGATACGAACTTGCCCGAATACTCCATCAAACTGTGGCGGTTCTGGCACCCGGTCAGTTCGTCGGTGGTTGCCTGTTTAAACAACTCCCTGCGTATATCATGCACTTTATCTAGCAGTCGCTTGTTGGTAATCAGGTTGTTGATCCGAACCAGCAATTCTTCAGGCAGAATCGGCTTTGGCAGAAAATCATTGACGCCAGCCCGGAAAAGCGCAATGCGCCGCTGGTCGTTATTTTTGTCGGGAATCGCAAGAACCGGGATAAAGCCGCGGCCATCCTCGTAGGAACGTATGCGAGCGACCAGGTCATCGCCTTGCATCCCGGTTTTGAAAATTATCTTGGTAATGACCAGGTCGTAGGCGTCAGCATGTGATCCGTAGACAGTAACTGCGTCGAATTCAGCACTTGCTTCATCGGCAGATTTAAAATACGAAACCTGGTAACCGGTTTGTTCTAGCTGCTGCAGAATGTCCGCGGCGACCTCGTCATCATCTTCGACAAGCAATATCCTGCCTTCAAAAAATACCGGGTCCAGATGCTGGTCGATGAAATGGACAACCTGGTTTTCGATTTGCTGGTCAGTGATTTCGTGAACTACACCGTCAATCCTGACTGAAAGGTCGTCGGCCAACAGTTCGGTGTTTTCAGTCAGGAACAGGATCGGGGTATTCTTCTGGTGTTCATGAGCATTACAGTAAGCGACAAATTTTTCGCCCTGCCCATCTTGTAGCTCCTGGTTGACGCATATGAGGTCGTATTTCCGGGAATCAACATATTGACAGGCAGTTTCAATGCTGCTCTCGGTATCTGTCTCGAATCCCTGTTCGGCAAGGGCACGAACCAGCATATCCCGCTGAGCGTTATTGTTTTTTACTATGAGCGCATGCATGACCACGAGTATAGGACAGCAGTTTTCGGTTTGCCTGTGCTTTTTGCGTTCCACGAGCGTGCTTAATTAACCTCTACTTAACTGGAAATAAGTCTTTATTTTCCGTGCTTCGATTGTCTTCAAAATGCGATTCTGCTATCGTTTCCATCCAACCTGCGTACCGCACGCGCCTTCAACTCGGGATCTATGAGCCGATTCATTTTTATTACTGGTGGTGTTGTTTCATCACTGGGCAAAGGTATTGCATCTGCCTCCCTGGGCGCCTTGCTGCAGTCACGCGGGCTCAGTGTCAACATGATCAAACTCGACCCGTATATCAACGTTGATCCGGGTACCATGAGTCCCTTCCAGCATGGCGAAGTCTATGTTACCAACGATGGTGCCGAGACTGACCTGGACCTGGGTCACTATGAGCGATTTGTCGGAATACATTGCTCCAAAAGCAGCAACTACACCACGGGCCGGATCTATGAGAACGTCATTGCCAAAGAACGTCGCGGCGACTATCTCGGTGCGACGGTACAGGTAATTCCGCATATTACCGATGAAATCAAGAATTCAGTGCTGAATAGCACCAATGGAGCCGATATCGTACTGGTCGAAATCGGCGGTACCGTCGGCGACATCGAATCCCTGCCATACCTGGAAGCTATTCGACAAATGGGTTTTGAGCTGGGTCACGACAACGTGCTCTACGTGCATTTGACATTAATTCCTTATTTACCGGCCGCGGGCGAAATCAAGACCAAGCCTACCCAGCATTCGGTCAAGGAATTACGCTCGATCGGTATACAACCAGACATTCTATTATGTCGTGCAGATCGTCCCATACCCGTCGACGAACGCCGCAAGATCGCCCTGTTTACCAATGTTGCAGAGGAGGCCGTCATCTCTGCTGTCGATGTCGATCATATCTACAAATTGCCGCGCGAGCTCAATGAACAGGGTCTCGATAAAATCGTGGCAAAACATTTTTCGTTAAATTTACCACCGGCTGACCTTTCGGGTTGGGACGGAGTCGTGGAGGCGATGGAACATCCACAAAACGATATCTCGATCGGTTTCGTCGGCAAGTATGTCGATCATACGGATGCTTATAAATCACTTAATGAATCGCTCGCTCATGCCGGACTGCACACCAGGACCCGTGTCAATATTGTCAAGATTGACTCTGAGTCTATTGAAAGTGAAGGAACCGATTCACTTAAAGATCTGGATGCGATACTTGTACCCGGAGGATTTGGCAGCCGAGGTATCGAGGGGAAGATCGCCACGGCTAACTATGCCCGCACCAATAATGTGCCCTATCTTGGCATTTGCCTTGGTATGCAAGTTGCCGTAATCGAGTACGCGCGTAATGTTCTCGGATTGAGTAAAGCCCATAGTTCTGAATTTAACCCCAAGACACCTGACCCAGTGATTGCACTGGTAACCGAGTGGGTGGATCGTGACGGCTCCGTTGAAACCCGGGATGAGAGTACTGACCTGGGTGGCAGCATGCGTCTCGGCGCTCAAACCTGCAAACTGGTTCCTGGAACCAGGACCCGGCGAGCCTATGGGCAGGAAGAGATTAATGAACGGCATCGCCATCGCTACGAGTTCAACAATAACTACCTGCAGAAATTGCAGGATGCTGGATTGGTCATAGCGGGACTTTCGGTCGACAACGAGTTGGTCGAAATGGTCGAGTTGTCTGATCACCCCTGGTTTATCGGCTGCCAGTTTCACCCTGAATTTACCTCGCAGCCCCGCGAAGGACATCCCCTGTTTAACAGCTTTATCAGTGCTGCGGTCGAGTATCACAAGGCCAGGTCTTAAATGAAACTTTGTGATTTTGAAGTTGGACTGGATCAACCCCTGTTCTTGATGGCCGGCCCCTGCGTGATCGAATCAGAGCAACTGGCAGTGGATACCGCTGGCGAACTGAAGCAGATTTGCGAGCTTTTAAACATCCCATTTATTTTCAAATCGTCGTTTGACAAGGCCAACCGCTCAAGTAGTAAAAGTTTTCGTGGCCTCGGCATTGAAAAGGGGCTCGTAATACTTGAAAAGGTACGCAGTAGCCTCGGAGTGCCGGTCGTTACCGATGTGCATGAAGATACCCCGCTCGATGAAGTGGCAAGCGTTGTTGACGTGCTGCAAACCCCGGCGTTTTTATGTCGACAGACAAATTTCATTCAAAACGTTTCATCTCAACAAAAACCGGTAAATATTAAAAAGGGACAGTTTCTTTCCCCGTGGGACATGCAGCAGGTCGTCAACAAGGCCAGGGAAACCGGGAACCAGCAGATCCTGGTTTGCGAACGCGGTGCCAGCTTCGGTTACAACAACCTGGTGTCAGATATGCGTTCACTTGCGGTGATGCGACAAACCGGATGTCCGGTTGTGTTCGACGCCACGCACTCGGTGCAATTACCGGGCGGGCAGGGGAGTTCATCGGGTGGACAACGTGAGTTTGTGCCGGTACTTGCGCGAGCCGCGGTAGCGGCAGGTGTTTCCGGATTATTCATGGAAACGCATCCCGACCCGGATAAAGCGTTGAGCGACGGTCCTAACGCCTGGCCGCTGGCGAAAATTCAGTCACTGCTGGAAGTGCTGGTCTTGCTTGACCAGGCAACCAAGAGTTCCGCCATGCATGAAAATGAACTACTGCAGCCTAACCAGGAATAAAACTAAGGAGTTGATATGACCAACATCAGCCGGGTCATTGGTCGAGAAATTCTGGACTCACGGGGAAATCCAACTGTCGAAGCCGATGTAATACTTGAAAGTGGGGCCATGGGCCGGGCAGCGGCACCTTCCGGAGCATCTACGGGAGAGCGCGAGGCTATCGAATTACGCGATGGCGATAACAGCCGTTATCTCGGCAAAGGCGTAACCACGGCCGTATCCCATATCAATAACGAGCTAGCCGATGTGGTTATTGGACGGGATTGCAATGATCAGCGCGGACTAGACCAGGCGATGATCGAACTCGACGGTAGCGAAAACAAGAGCAATCTCGGCGCCAATGCTTTACTTGCGGTATCGCTGGCCAACGCGCAGGCGGGCGCGAGCGAGGCGGGGCAACCGTTGTATCGATTCCTGGGTGGTGAAAATGCAAACCTGTTGCCGGTACCGATGATGAATATCATCAATGGGGGTGCCCATGCCGACAATAGTGTCGATATGCAGGAATTTATGATCCTGCCGGTTGGTGCACCCAGTTTCAGCGAGGCTTTGCGCTATGGCGTTGAAATATTCCATTCACTGAAATCGGTGCTTGGCGCCAAAGGAATGAATACCGCGGTTGGTGATGAAGGTGGCTTCGCACCAGATTTGTCTTCTAATGAAGAAGCGATTGAAGTGATATTAACCGCAATCGAAAAGGCGGGGTACCGGGCTGGTACGGATATCTGTCTCGGCCTGGATGTCGCAAGTTCAGAGTTTTACGATTCCGGCAAATATATCCTGGCCTCGGAAAACCGCTCTTTTGACGCGATGGGTTTTGCCGACTACCTGGCTGACTGGGTAGATCAGTACCCGATAATCACCATTGAAGACGGTATGGATGAAGGCGACTGGGAGGGCTGGGCAGTCCTGACTGAAAAGCTGGGCAGCAGGATTCAGCTGGTAGGCGATGACCTGTTCGTAACCAATACCAGTATCCTGGCCCGCGGAATCGAACAAGGAATCGCCAATTCGATCTTGATCAAATTCAATCAGATCGGCACCCTGAGTGAAACCCTGGATGCTATAGCGATGGCACATGCAGCCAATTATTCAACCGTTATTTCACATCGTTCGGGCGAAACCGAAGACGTTGCGATTGCCGATCTGGCGGTTGCGACCACGGCGGGCCAGATAAAAACCGGCTCATTATCGCGCTCGGATCGAGTTGCAAAATATAACCAGCTACTGCGTATCGAATCGATGCTGGGTGAAGCCGCAAGATTTCCAGGAAAGTCGGCCTTTAAAAACCTCTAGCCTGCAGCACATGGACCGATGAAGATTCTGATTACCATATTGATCCTGGTACTCATCGTCTTGCAGTATAGATTGTGGTTCGGGGATGGCAGCCTGTCAGAAGTTGTGCAACTCACGCGCGAACTTGAACTGCAAAAACAGAAGCTAGAGGAACTGGAATCGCGCAACAGGATACTCGAGGCGCAGGTGCTGGACCTGCAAAATGGTCTCGATGCCTTCGAAGAAAAAGCGCGCAACGACCTCGGCATGATCAAGCAGGGAGAGACCTTTATCCAGCTCATTCCTGAAAAAGAGGCTACTGATGGGCAATAATACTCCCGTCTGGGCGGTGGTTCCGGCTGCCGGCACGGGTACGCGGATGCAAAGCGATATTGCCAAGCAGTATCTTTCTTTCCAGGGTAAGACATTGATCGAACATAGTCTCGACCGATTGTTATCACATCCCGAAATTGATGGCGCGGTAGTCGTGTTGCGGGAAGATGATACGAACTGGGAGGCACTTGCCTATCTCGCTGAGAAGACTGTTTTTACCACTGTAGGTGGCAAGGAGCGCCATGACTCGGTCTACAGTGGGCTTACCACGCTGCAATATCGATTCGGAAATGATGCAATCGCACTGGTTCATGACGCGGTCCGACCCCTGGTTAGCCACCGGGATCTGAGCAACGTTATCGATGCTGCAAGGGGACATTCAGCAGGTGCGATACTGGCGGCCCCGGTTATCGACACCTTGAAACGGCAGGGTGACAAAATGGAAATCATGGAAACCCTGTCGCGTGATGGGCTCTGGCGCGCCCTGACACCGCAGGTATTTCATTTGCAAACCCTGCTCAATGCCCTGAAACAGGTGATCGACAACAGCCTGGCGATTACGGATGATGCCCAGGCGGTCGAATTATCGGGTCATACTCCCTTATTGGTTCCGGGGGAAGCTAGCAACCTGAAGATTACATCACCCGCGGACCTGGCACTGGCCGAGCGAATCTGGCTAGACCAGCGCGATCAACAGGATGACGAATAAAATCACAGCGGCCATCGGCACGATATATCCCATCCAGTCTTGCATGCTTCCCTTGGGAGAATTTTCGATTGCATGCTTGGCACGTGGAAACAGAAAAATGATCATTGCCAGCAGGAACAGCGCCGAGCCTATTTTCAACCAGTCCATTTTAATCTCCGGAAAAAAATAAGCCCCGCGTACGGGGCTTACTCGTTATACGTATTTGCCGTTTTTAATCATTGCCACCGAAGGCACCAAGTAAATGCAGCAGGGCCTGGAACATATTAAGAATGGACAAAAACAGTCCAGCCGCCGCCATGATGTAATTGGTTTCACCATTGTGGATCAGAGACGAGGTCTCCCACAGGATGAAAGCACTCATAATCATCACTACCGCGGCGTTGACCGCGAGGAACAATGCCGGGATGCCCAGGAAAATATTCAACAGGGCTGCGCCAAGCACAACCAGCATACCCACCATGACGAAACCACCGAGGAAGCTGAAATCCTTGCGCGTGGTCAGGGCATAACCCGATAGGCCGAGGAAGATTGCTCCGGTGCCTCCGAGAGCGGTCATAACAATACTGGGATTTACCGCGAGGTAATAATTGAGGACCGGGCCCAGACCGAATCCAAGTAAACCTGTAATCCCGAACAGCACGGGAATTCCGGCAGCAGAATTAGCAGTCCTTGGTAATACAAACCAGAGCATCGCGATACCGGCGATGCTGGCGACCAGAGCCGCTCCGTGACCAATTCCCGTGATAACGCCTAAAAATGCAGCGAAAGCACTGAACAGTAGCGACATCGATAACAGGATGTAGGTATTCTTGATGACCTTGTTGGTCGCCAATATCGCTTCTTGAGAGCGGGTTACAGCAGTATTCAATTGCATGACTATCTCCGTTACTTAACTAGTCTAGTATAGACCAATGCGGATCATTCTAAGTTCATGACCAGTCTATAGCAAGCCCCTAAATAGTAGGGTTATAGGTTGCTCAGGGCATCGGTTAACATGCCTATATATAAGGTCCTAAATAGCAAATTCAAGCCGATTTTTGGTTAATTTGCTAATGACTAGACGACTTAAACGATTATAATACGCCAGCGTCGCCGGTGCTGAATAATTGGCTCGCAGCGCTATATCGAACTAGATTTGTAAATTCTATACGAAATATCAGGAGAGCTGGCAGAGTGGTCGAATGCGGCGGTCTTGAAAACCGTTGACCCGAAAGGGTCCGGGGGTTCGAATCCCTCGCTCTCCGCCATTATTTTATTAAAAACAAAGGGTTAGGGAATCTTCCCGCCCTTGTTCTCCACCACCTGACAGCGATAGGGCTTCGGGTGGCGTTATTGCTACTCAGTTCGGCGCTGCCAGTTCATCAAGAGGCAACTTTAAGCCTCGCCTGCCGCCCCAGTGCAACCATCATCCACTATCGGCGCTTAAATCACATTCTGCTGCGTTGCGACAAGCATAACGCGCTGTTTGCTATCGGGTGGGGGGTTACTAGCAGGGGAATGGGTCTATCGAACATACACCAGAACCGACTCAATGCGGTTGCTCGACAGCTCAACGAGCGGCCGAGGAAAACTTTGGGTTATTATTCACCGGCAGAGAAGTTTAGTGAGTGTGTTGCATCGATCAGTTGAAACCGCAACCCAAAGCAATGGGATGGACTCCTCCTCACTCTATCGGCATCGATGTGCCAAACTGATAGTGTCCTTAACAGTTAACGAGAAGGAGGAGTCCACGATGAAGATTAATCGAGTTGGTGTAGATTTGGCAAAAAATGTTTTCCAACTGCATGGTGCAGATTACAGAGGTAAAGCC
>JARFPR010000214.1 GCA_029288195.1 Gammaproteobacteria bacterium
GTCTGTTCGGGCTGCTACCTAAACCGATCGGCTGAGACAGGCAGCGACTTCGGTTCAGGAATTTCTATACCAGCAGAGGGTATCCTGATTCAACGGCATGGGTCTCGAGATCGACGATGGCCTGGTAGTCGTCCAGCGCCACGGGTTCGAAACTGAGCAGATGAAGCTTCTCACGCACGCTATCGGGCGCGCTCGCCAGTGCTCGATTCAGGTTTTCGATCAGCATTTTCGTATCGCTGATATCCGAGTTCGGAACCACGAAAGGCAGTCCGCAGGTTTTGACGCTAAACCCGATGCTGCGCACCTGACCCACTAATTCTGGCCGGCAATCCTGGATCAGCTGGTAACTGACACAATCAATCGCGGCGATATCCGCTTGCTGGTTCGCGACCGCTTCGAGGCTGTGAAGATGACCGCCGGTGGTAATCACCCCGGAAAAGAACTGTCGCGCCGGATTCAGGTCGGAGATCGCGTAGCGGAATACGTTCATGCCGCTGTTGGAATCCGGAGCGTTAATCGCGGCGACTTTTCCCCTGCAATCGGCCAGCGATGCGATACCGGAATTCGCGCCCACGATGAAGCGGCTCGAATAAAATTTTTCTTCGCTACCGGGCACGTCAAATACGGGCACGCAAAACGGGCTCAACCGGTCTTTCCAGCAAGTCATCAACGGATAACCACAGGTATGCCCAAACAACAGGGCCGGGTCACGCAGCAGCGATTGATCTGAATCGAAGCACAACGCTATTTCCTGGTCGCTACCGCCCTCAAGCTGCTTTATCAATATATTGAAAAGCTGTTGCCAGGCCAGCTTCAGTTCATCGGTAAACGAATACATTCCGCAGCTAATGAGGCGTTCGATCATAGAACACAAAATACTCGCCAATAACACTAAACACCAGCCGATTCTGGTGTTGCGGATAAAGTGAATTTAGGCGAACCAGGAATTGCAGCGATAATTTATTTTAACCCTGCTTTAAGCGGGCCTAGGACAGGGGCGATATATAATTCATCCACGCCGACATGCGCAGCAGGGTTTTACGCACCAGCGCCAGTTGCTGGAATTCTTCGCCGTAAACGGCGGCCTGCGCGTGGGAACTGCCTGGTATCCGGGCTGCATAGCTTTCGTAACGTGGATCGGAAATACTGATCACCACCGGAATCCGGGTCTCGCCTGTCGCAGTAACAGGATCGATGTTGTAATCCGGTGTCCAGGCCTGGGTCTCACTTTGCGTCGGCAGCAGCATTTGCACTTCACCGGTGAATACCTTGCCAGGAATACTATCGAAGGTTACTTCGGCCGCCCTGCCCTGGTTGAGATGTAGCAGGCTGTTGCGGTGAAACCACGCAATCAGTTTCGGTTCGTCACTCGATCGCGATGTATCCATGATTCGTTCGTTGGCATCGAGTGTAACCGGCCCTGTTGTCAAATGCTGCTGGCTTACTCCCGTGTAAGGATGGAAATAATTCAATACCTGGATTAAGACGAATACCAGGAAGATAACTCCAATCGAAGTGGCAGGCACCGTAAACTGGGTAAGGGGAATTCTCAGTACCGCAAAAATCGCAATACAGATTGCAGCGCAGGTCGATATCAGTAACAGTTCCATAATCTGTCTCGCTGTCCGTGATTATGCCGCTTCGCTTGCGGCCATGATTGCCTTTTCGATGCGCTCGATCCTGTCATCGAGTACCTCGAACTTGTGACCCAGTAAAGAAACCGAGTCGGTAATGTCGGCATCGAGATCGCTCTCTTCCGCAGCCGCCTTGTCGTTGATCGCGGTGTCTTCATTGATCTGGCTGAACCTTGGGCTCAGGTCCTCGCGGTAGGACGCGGCCCAGATCCACAACAACGGCCAGATTGCGTGCAGCGTGAACAGGCTAACCCACCCCGCATGATGGATTGCATCCTGGTGGGGGTGATTACGGTCAACCGCAATTTTATAGGGTATATTCAGAATCGCGATGGCACCAAACAGCAGGCTGGTCGCGGTAAAAATAAGAATTCCGAGCGCAATGTAATCGAGCATATCGTATCGCCAATCTAACATCGTAGGTTAGATTGTAGTTCAGGATTCGGCCTCTACTTTTGTGACCTAGTTCTCGTTTAAACCGCGATTTAACCCCTTTCAAGCCGCTCCATGCGGGTAAAACC
>JARFPR010000179.1 GCA_029288195.1 Gammaproteobacteria bacterium
TTGTTTGCCGGTGACAGCAATCCAGCGGGCGCACGTAAAATCGCGCTGGTGGTATCGCTGATTACCTTCCTGCTGACGCTGCCGCTGTATACGCAATTCAACACCAGTACCCACCTGATGCAATTCGTTGAGCGTCACGAATGGATAGGCGTGTTCAACATCGAGTATTACCTCGGTATTGATGGAATCTCGATGCCATTGATTCTACTGACGTCGTTTACCACTGTGATCGTCATTATCTCCGCCTGGGAAGTCATCCAGTACCGGGTTTCGCAGTATCTCGCGGCATTCCTGATCATGGAGGGTTTCATGTTCGGCACCTTTGCCGCGCTCGACTCGATCCTGTTTTATATTTTCTTTGAAGCCATGCTGATCCCGATGTTCCTGGTTATCGGCGTCTGGGGTGGGGATAATCGAATTTACGCGACCCTGAAATTCTTCCTCTATACCTTTATCGGTTCGGTGCTGATGCTGGTGGCGCTGATTTACATGTACACCCAGAGCGGTAGTTTCGCGATTTTTGATTTTCACCACCTGCAGCTATCGCTCAACGAGCAGATCCTGATTTTTCTGGCTATGCTGGTTGCTTTCGCGGTTAAGGTGCCGATGTGGCCGGTGCATACCTGGTTACCGGACGCGCACGTCTAAGCACCGACCGGGGGCTCGGTCATCCTGGCTGCCATCATGTTGAAAATCGGTGGCTATGGATTCCTGCGCTTCAGCCTGCCAATTACACCGGACGCCAGCGCCGAGCTCGACTGGCTGATTATTACCATGTCGCTGACCGCGGTCGTCTACATTGGTTTCGTGGCACTGGTGCAACGTGACATGAAAAAGCTGATCGCCTACTCATCGATTGCGCACATGGGATTTGTAACACTTGGATTTTTTATCGTGTTCCGGATTTTTGATTCCGGACTTGGCGACCAGGGTGCTGCGCTTGCGCTCGAGGGCGGCATGGTGCAAATGGTGTCGCATGGTTTCATCTCGGGTGCAATGTTCCTCTGCGTGGGGGTGCTGTATGATCGTATGCACAGTCGCCAGATTTCCGATTACGGCGGGGTAGCCAATACCATGCCGGTATTTGCAGCGTTCATGGTGTTTTTTGCGATGGCAAACGCCGGATTGCCCGGTACCTCGGGCTTTGTCGGAGAATTCATGGTCATCCTGGCGAGCTTCAAGGCGAGCTTCTGGATCGCATTCCTCGCGGCGACGACCCTGATTCTGGGTGCCGCCTATACCCTGTGGATGATCAAGCGCGTCATTTACGGCGACATTGCCAACGACAACGTGCGGGTATTGAACGACATCAACAAGCGCGAGTTCCTGTTCCTGGCGCTGCTGGCGCTGGCCGTGCTGGGTCTCGGCCTGTGGCCGGATCCATTGGTTGAGGTTATGCACCCGACCATCGACAACCTGCTCAATCACATTGCGAATTCCAAGATATGACCACCGAGTTCATACAGCCTGATTTAATGCCCGCGTTACCTGAAATGGTGATGCTGGCGATGACCTGCCTGGTGCTGGTGGTGGATCTATTCCTGCCACAGGGCAAGCGGGGATTCACGCTGCTGCTGTCGGTGTTGACGCTGGTACTGGCAATCGCCGCGGTGATCACGGTGGCACCGGTGACGGCGGTCAGCAGTTTCGGAGGGTCTTTTGTACTCGATCAACTGGCCGTGGTGCTGAAGATATCGGTTTGCGTGGTAACCATCCTGGTTTTCGTCTACTCACGCGACTATCTGACTGATCACGACATCTATAAGGGTGAATACTACGTGCTCGGCCTGTTCGCGACGCTTGGCATGATGGTAATGATTTCGGCGCATTCGTTTCTGCTGGTTTACCTCGGGCTCGAATTACTGTCGTTGTCGCTTTACGCGATGATCGCCTTTAACCGTAATTCGCTGAGTGCATCCGAATCCGCAATGAAGTATTTCGTGCTCGGCGCGATGGCATCCGGACTGTTGCTTTACGGTATCTCGATATTTTATGGCATCACCGGCACACTCGATATCAACCAGCTTTCGGTAGCGGTCAGTAGCCAGATGACAGAGCACCCCGTCGCGCTCAGCTTTGCACTGACCTTTATCGTGGTCGGGCTCTCGTTTAAGCTCGGTGCAGTGCCTTTCCACATGTGGCTGCCCGATATTTACCAGGGCTCGCCAACCTCGGTGACGCTGTTCATCGGTACGGCGCCGAAGATCGCTGGTTTCGCGATGGCCATTCGCCTGCTGGTCGATGG
>JARFPR010000230.1 GCA_029288195.1 Gammaproteobacteria bacterium
ACGTCTGGTTTGGGGTCAATAAAAATATGCATATGGTTAAACGCTGCAACCAGCTGTATACAGGGTGATAACAGCATACCGTTACCAAATACGTCTCCCGACATATCGCCAATGCCGACTACGCTAAATGGCTCTCGTTGAATATTCCTGCCAAGGCCGCGGAAATGGCGTTTTACCGATTCCCAGGCACCACGCGCCGTAATTCCCATTTTCTTGTGGTCATAGCCTTGTGAACCACCGGATGCAAAGGCATCGTCGAGCCAGAAACCATGCTGCTCCGAGATACCATTGGCGACATCTGAAAAAGCGGCCGTACCCTTATCGGCGGCGACAACCAGGTATGGATCGGCGCTATCATGAATCCGGGTGCGCGGGGGTGTTTTGATCTCGCCATCAACCCGATTATCGGTCAACTCTAAAAGCGCATTGATGTACAAGGCGTAGCAGGTCTGAACTTCGCCATATACCTCCGACGCGGGCAAATGGGCAATCTGCTTGGTGATAAAACCTCCCTTGGAACCGGCCGGAACGATGACCGCATTTTTTACAATTTGCGCCTTCATCAAACCCAGTACCTCGGTACGGTAATCCTCGCGCCGATCAGACCAACGGATCCCGCCGCGGGCAACACGACCACCGCGTAAATGTATGCCCTCGAATCGCGGGGCATAAACATAAATCTCGAACACGGGACTCGGTTTCGGGAGTTGTTGTATTCGTGTCGAATCAAGTTTAAAGCTGAGGTGGCCGGAATCACCCGGGATATCCTGGAAATAATTGGTGCGAACCGTGGCATCCACCAGGTTGAGCATGCGCTTGTAGATGAGATCATGGTCCAGGGATTCGATACTGTGCAGCTTTTCCTCGATTTCGCCGAAAAGCTGGAGGTGAGACTCGCTGCCGACCTTGTCCGGATCGAACTTGCGTATAAAACTGCGTACCAGCAATAGCGTAATTTCAGGGTAACTGTTCAGCGTTTCGATGACGTATTCACGACTATGTGGAAATCGAATTTGCTGCAGGTACGCGGTATAGGCTCGCAGTATCTGGATATTCCGTGCCTTGATGCAGGCACTGAACAGTAAATGATTGAAATCATCGTTTTCGCTGCGTTTTTTCCAGATACTCTCGAATAGCTCGCTGAAATAGCGTGGTATTTTATCCGGATCTACATCGCAGATATTATCGCCACGTTCCAGGGTGAAATGATTGATCCAGTAATTTCGATTGCCCAGCCTGATGCGATAAGGCCGCCCGATCAGTACCTGCAAACCCATGGACTCGAACACCGGCATCGATTGCGACAGTGGGATCGTATCTTTAAGCGTGAACAACTTGATCGAGTAGTTTTTAGGGTCCCGGGTAATTTTTACCAGCCTGGCCTGGGCCCGATTGCGAGTATTGATCGTCGCCAGGACCTCGAGATCCGGAATCGCGTCGTCTACTGAAAAATCACCCTGGTAATTTTCTGAAAAGGTTTCTTCGCTGATCTTCAACCTGGTCAGTTCAGGATTATCATCGACACGTTTGAATAGCTGTTTGTACCAATTGTTCATTACCGCAGCCCTTTTTATATTATTGACGGCATTGTAAACCTTTTATCGAAACGGGTTTGGCTCTATATTAGAACCCGGCCAGAAAATTTCATCCACCACGGCGGAAAATAGTCATGCCTGCTGAACTGCCTGTCATTCCACCCCTAGCAGACGATAAGCTGCGCCAGAAGATCCGTGATCATTACCTTGAAAATGAAGCCGGGGTTATCGCCGGGCTGGTCGCAAATGCCCGCTTCGAGGACCGGGAACGCAAGGCTATCAGCGCTATGGCCGCCGAGCTGATCAGCAAGGTTCGGGCGGATAGCAGTCCGAGTATGATGGAAAACTTTCTCGCCGAGTATGGTCTGTCGACACGCGAGGGAGTGGCCCTGATGTGTCTTGCCGAGGCCCTGTTGCGGGTTCCGGACGCGCAGACCATAGATGAACTGATCGAAGATAAAATCTCGCCGGGGAACTGGGGCGAGCACCTGGGTCATTCAGGCTCTCCGCTGGTGAACGCTTCGACCTGGGCGTTGATGCTAACCGGTAAAATTGTTGCGCCCGAGGATGAGGGTGGTTTGCGCCTGACCCTGCACGGATTAGTCAAGCGACTTGGCGAACCCCTGGTACGCAATGCAGTGGGCCAGGCGATGCGTGAACTGGGCCGGCATTTTGTACTGGGCACCAATATCGATAAGGCGAGGAAACGAGCCAGGGAACTGCAAAAGCTTGGCTACACCTATTCCTACGACATGCTCGGAGAGGCTGCCCGCACCGAATCCGACGCCAGGAATTATCACCTGGCTTATTCAGATGCTATCACCGGATTGGCAAAGGACTGCAAGCACAAGAGCACGCGGGATAATCCGGGCATATCAGTGAAACTATCGGCGCTGCATCCACGTTATGAAATGGGCCAGTACCACCGCGTTATCGACGAACTGATACCAAGGGTTGAATCATTGGCGATGCTGGCCTGTTCCGCCAACATGGGATTTAATATCGATGCCGAGGAAGCTGACCGCCTTGATATCTCCCTCGACGTTATTGAGGCGGTTCTGTCCAATCCGGCATTGCGCGGCTGGGACGGTTTCGGTGTTGTGGTGCAGGCTTTCGGTAAACGCGCGATGCCGGTGCTCGACTGGCTTTATGCCCTGACCCAACGGCTCGACCGCAAGATCATGGTGCGCCTGGTAAAAGGTGCCTACTGGGATACCGAGATCAAGCGGGCACAGGTTCTCGGACTCTCCGACTACCCGGTTTTCACACGCAAGGTAAATACCGACATATCCTACCTGGCCTGTGCCAGGAAACTGCTGGCGATGACGGATCGCATCTACCCGCAGTTTGCAACTCACAATGCTCACTCGGTAGCAGCCGTTTTAAGACTTGCAGGTGATCAACACGACTACGAGTTTCAGCGACTGCACGGAATGGGAGAGTCCCTGCACGAGTACGTGCATAGCAAGCATGATGCCCGTTGTCGCATTTACGCGCCGGTGGGTGAACACCAGGATTTACTGGCCTACCTGGTCAGGCGCCTGCTCGAAAACGGGGCTAATAGTTCTTTCGTTAATCAAATTGTCGACACCAGTATTTCGCCGGAATCGATTGCGCGTGATCCAATCGATGTGATATCGGAACTTGAAAATTTATCGAATCCGAATATCACAATGCCCCCGGGACTCTATGGCAGCACGCGTCTTAATTCACGGGGTTGGGATATTACCGACCTGACCTGCCTGCATGAAATCAACAACTCCCGCGAGCCTTTAAGTACAAAAACCTGGCAGGCAAAACCACTAACGGCTGCCGACATAACACATACTACCAGTCGTGATGTTTTTAATCCTGCGGATCCCGGAGACCGGGTAGGAGCGGTCTTCGAAGCGGACCTCGACACCGTGGAGCAGGCAATTCAAAGTGCTACCGAAGGTAGTGCGGAATGGTCACGAACCAGCAGGGAGGAGCGCGCTGCCTGTCTGCAACGTGTAGCCGATCTCTATGAAAAAAACGCCGCGGAATTCTTCGCCTTGTTGGCGCGCGAAGCCGGTAAATCCTGGCTCGATGCAGTCGGCGAATTACGCGAAGCGGTCGATTTCGCTCGCTACTACGCGACGCAACTCGATTCACTGGACACTAACCTGGAAGCACGTGGCGTTATAGCCTGTATTTCTCCGTGGAATTTTCCGCTGGCTATATTCAGTGGCCAGGTATTTGCTGCACTTGTCACCGGCAACTGCGTCATCGCGAAACCTGCCGAGCAGACCAGCCTGGTAGCGGCTTTCGCAGGCGATTTGATGCACCAGGCCGGGATTCCACCAGCGGTATTCCAGCTGTTACCGGGAACCGGCGCAGTTGTCGGGGCAGCTCTCAGCGCAGATGCTCGTATTGCCGGCATCTGCTTCACGGGTTCGACCGCGACCGCAATGCACATTAATCGCAACATGGCTCTTCATCTACCGGTAACGGCGCCGTTGATTGCCGAGACGGGTGGTCTGAACGCGATGATTGTCGACTCTACCGCGTTACCCGAACAGGTGGTTCGTGACGTGCTGGCTTCCGCCTTTCAAAGCGCGGGGCAACGCTGTTCCGCATTGCGCATGCTTTACCTGCAGGACGATGTGGCGGATAAAGTGCTGGAGATGTTGTTTGGTGCAATGGATGAGCTGAACGTGGGTAATCCCTGGTACCTGGCAACCGATGTCGGCCCGGTTATCGACCAGGCGGCAAAACAGAAAATTGATGCGCATTGCCAGGGCATGGCGCAACAGGGACGTGTACTTAAATCTCTCGATGTTCCGCAACAAGGCCTGTTCGTGGCCCCGACCGTGATTGAACTTGACGGTATCGAGCAACTCGGGGAAGAGATATTTGGCCCGGTGTTGCATGTCGCTCGGTTTGCAGCAAACGACATTGATACAGTGGTTAACGCGATCAATGAGCAGGGCTATGGCCTGACATTCGGCATACACACGCGGGTTGATTCGCGTGTAGAGCAGGTGGTCAGACGCATAAAGGCGGGCAACGTCTATGTAAACCGTAACCAGATTGGCGCGGTAGTCGGCACCCAGCCGTTTGGTGGTGAAGGGCTCTCCGGTACCGGCCCCAAAGCCGGCGGTCCTTGGTATTTGCGTCGATTCGTTAGCGAGGCGAATACGCAATTCAGCAGTATTCAACAGCAGGCGGTTGATACTGCAGCGTTACAGAAGCTCGTATCGAGTGTTGCCGGTTCCGCGTCGACCCGGGCAAACCCCGACCTCGAGAAATTACAGCGGCTGGCCAGCAGCGAAGGGCTTAAACACGACGTTAAGTCGATTGTCGATATACACACAATGCCAGGACCGACCGGTGAAACCAATCAATTATCGGCACATCCGCGCGGGTTGGTACTGTGTCTTGGACCGACACGTGCCGATGCGCTACTGCAGGCAATATCAGCCCTGGCACAGCAAAACTCGGTCGTAATCGTGGCTGAAAAGGCCGATCAATTAGGCGAACTTTTACACCAGGCGGGGATGAGTGCGGCTGGAATCGATGGCTCGGTCGAAGCCGGCTCGTTACGGAATTTAACCGCAATCGATGCAATCATGTCGCAGGCTGACACTGAACAGTTACGTGCTTACCGAATTGCCCTGGCTGACAGGGGCGGCAAGTTAATACCGCTGATATCCGGGCTTGATGAACTTGATCGTCTGATCGTCGAACGTCATTTATGCATCGATACTACCGCTGCCGGTGGCAACGCCAGTTTGATAGCCGCGGGTAGCTAACCGATGATGCGGAAGAACTCGTCCCGGTCGCATATCGGGCAACGCGGTATCTGACCGGATTTGGACAGGGTGATATTATTGTCGCAATTCTTGCAGCACAGGGTTCCGGCATTGCAGACTTCACCACTTCGATACAAGCTTGCCTGGTGATCCTCATTCTCAAAAGCCCGGAAATCTAGCCAGGCTTTATCTGCAGAGCGCGCAATCAATTCGATAAAGCGATCTTCTACCAGGGTCAGATCAAAACTGAACCAGTCCTTTAATTCCTTGCCCTGTTGATTCAGCGTCTTATTAGCCTTTTGCATGTCACGTTTCAAGGTGTCGCCGAGACTCTCCGCTTCCTCCTGGGTCAGCGCAAACAACTCACGCGCCAGTACCTGCGCATTGTGCACCATCTCGTCGACCGTGGGGGCGAGCGCTTCCTCGGCTTCATGGATTGCGTCGCTTACGTTTTCTACCATGTGGTCGAAAGCGGCAACTAGTTTTTCCCGGTCGTTAATTTCCATGAATCCATTAATAGCGCATAATATCGGGGCGCACAAGTAAGCTTCCTGTTTCGATGACACAGATCAAATCCGGTACCGATCAATCGACGGTTCTCAAGTGGTGGACTCGCCTGGCAAGACTCCCGGCCGGTAGCTGGTTATTCAGCCTGGCGCTAGGCCGGGTAGCACCCTATAGCGGAACCATCAGCGCCCGTGTCGAAGCGATAAAGCC
>JARFPR010000232.1 GCA_029288195.1 Gammaproteobacteria bacterium
GGCATCAACCACGGATGCGGGTAAGACGAGAGACCGTTTTCATCCAGCGCTTCCTGGCGAAATGCTTTCAATTGAGCTTCGCTGATGCGTCCTTCGAGAAATGCGCGCGCGTACACACCCGGGGCCGACTGCCCCTGGAAAAACACCAGGTCGCCTTTGTGCTCTTCGGTGGGCGCACGAAACAAGTGCATGAATCCAACATCGTAAAGCGTCGCCGCCGAGGCAAAGCTTGCAATATGCCCCCCGAGCTCACTCGATTTGCGATTAGCGTGCACCACCATCGCCGCCGCATTCCAGCGAATAACCGAGCGAATACTGTGCTCGATCGCCTGGTCACCGGGGATCGGACGCTGTTGCGTTAACGGAATCGTATTGACATAGGCCGTTTTCGCGGAGAACGGCAGGTAAGCACCCGAACGCCGGGTTTTATCAATCAGTCGCTCGAGCAGGAAATGAGCCCGTTCCGGCCCCTCGCGCTCAAGCACCGAATCGAGCGATTCTATCCATTCCTGAGTTTCTTCAGGATCAATGTCGGTTTGATCTACCACGTGCATTGCCTTTGTTGTATTTTGGCCAGATTATACAGCATATTAATCCGCGCCCAGATGTTATTATCATAACTAACAGCAAAATCAAATTTCTATATCCGGCGTCAGAAATGAATGAATAAACTTACTTTCATTACCCCCGATGACTGGCATCTGCACCTGCGTGATACGCCTCAAATGGAAGCAGTTGTCGGCGATACCGCGCGCCAGTTCGGACGCGCGATCATCATGCCAAACCTGAACCCGCCAGTGCGCACCTGCGCAGATGCAATCGCCTATCGCGAACGTATCCTGGCCGCAATTCCAGCACCAAGCAGTTTTACACCGCTCATGACCCTGTACCTGACCGACAACACCAGCGCCACAGATATCAGGGAAGCCAGTGACTCGGAACATATCCATGGTGCCAAGCTTTACCCCGCAGGTGCAACCACCAACTCGGAAGCCGGGGTTACTGATCTCGCCAAACTTGACCCGGTGTTCGAGGCCATGCAAAAGCATGGTCTCATACTTCAGGTACATGGTGAAGCCACGGCACCGGAGGTTGACGTTTTTGATCGCGAGAAAGTTTTTATCGATCAGTATCTGGCAAAAATTCGCAGTAATTTTCCCGAATTAAAAATCGTGTTTGAACACATTACAACCCGCGATGCGATCGATTTCGTGCGCAGTGTCGATGCAAATACGGCCGCGACAATAACCCCGCATCATTTGCTGATAAATCGCAATGCAATTTTTGAAGGCGGTATCAGGCCGCATCATTATTGCCTGCCGGTTGCCAAGCGCGAGGGGCATCGCCAGGCATTACTCGCTGCCGCCAGCAATGGCGAGGCCCTGTTTTTTGCCGGCACGGATAGTGCTCCACATAGCAAAGACGCAAAAGAGTCTGCCTGTGGTTGTGCCGGAATTTACTCGGCCCATAGTGCCGTCGAACTTTATGCCGAGGCCTTTGAAGAGGCTGCTGACTTTACTCACTTCGAATCTTTCATGAGCCGCAATGGTGCCGAATTTTATGGACTGCCGCTGAACCAGGGATCGATCACCCTGGAACGCAGGGAGTGGACAATTCCGGATTCACTGCCCTTCCCGGGATCAAGCCTGATTCCGTTCAAGGCAGGACAGGCTTTGCACTGGAAGATCGTCGGTAATGACTGAAACAACTTTCCTGTCACAGCGTTTTCGAGGTTATCTCCCGGTTGTTGTTGATGTAGAAACCGGGGGATTCAACGAGACAACCGACGCCTTGTTGCAAATTGCCGCGGTGATTCTCGATATTGATCAACAGGGACAACTTTACTGTAGCGAAACCGTTTCCTGTCACGTAATCCCTTTCGAGGGCGCCAATCTTGATCCCAGGTCGATGGAAGTCAATGGCATCGATATCCATCACCCGTTTCGCCTGGCCGTAGAGGAAAAGCAGGCGCTTCCAAAAATTTTCAAACCGGTGCGCAATGCGATCAAAATTCATGGTTGCAAGAAAGCCATACTGGTAGGACATAATGCGCATTTCGATCTTAAATTTATCAATGCGGCGGCGCTGCGATCAGGCATAAAGCGCAATCCCTTCCATCCTTTCAGTACCTTTGACACGGTCACCCTTGCCGGCCTGGTCTATGGCCAGACGGTACTTGCGCGCTCGATCCAGTCAGCCGGAATGGAGTGGGATCCCAGTGAAGCACATTCGGCAGTCTATGATGCTGAAATGACGGCAATGTTGTTCTGCAAGATCATCAATGAAGTGCCATTTATAAAGCCTTAGTCCGAG
>JARFPR010000237.1 GCA_029288195.1 Gammaproteobacteria bacterium
ACAGGCCCATCGCGATTTCAACCATGAGGATCACCAGTGCGGCGATATCAGAAGTTTTCATCGGTCCGATGTATCTGGTACCGCCGACCATTTCTGACTTCGGCATCGCGATGAACTGGAAGTTAATCAGGCCGCCGAAAATGGCAATCACCAGCACCAGTGTTGAAATAAAGAACTGGGTCAGCGACGACGATGACAAGGTCCGCGCGATGGTATCTTCACCGTTACGAATCGTTTCGTAGGTTTTCATCTGGCTATCGATTTCTACCGAGCGATCTTCGAGGCCATCGATAGTATTCTTGACTCGGGTTAATGAACGTCCCAGGTTGCGCCATTGAGGTTGCATCGCGCCTAACAATTTATGTCGTTTCAGCGTCGATTTACGATAGGCTTTCTGGGTCTCCTGGTGCGCGTTTTCGACTGTCTTGCCGATGTTATCGAGAATATCGCAGACGGTATTGTCACCGGTGCGAGGAATGCTGGCTATCGAGTCTACCGCCTTGAGCCAGGCGGGAGGCAAGGGT
This sequence comes from Gammaproteobacteria bacterium, assembly GCA_029288195.1. GTDB lineage: Bacteria > Pseudomonadota > Gammaproteobacteria. The sequence goes on from JARFPR010000237.1 coordinate 525, forward strand.
GGTGCATCGGTTGCTGCCTGGTAGTCTTCTTCGATCTTGTCGATTGTGTCCGAGATCTGGCGATGCAGTGCCGGGTAAGCGCTAAGGTCACGGGTCACAACCGAGTTGACGCGGTGAAACTCGCGTTCAATTGCGCGTTCGCAAGCTTCCTGTCCCAGTGAAAGCACGACTTCCTTGTTGCGTTGCTGCAGGTTTGTTTCGAGCTGTCGTAACGATGCTGCAAATAAACGACAGGCGACGTAAATTGCCCGGCCGGCAGATCGAATCAGCGCATGCGCCGGATTGCGTGCCAGGTAGGCAACGAATACCAGGATCGCGAGCCAGATGGTTGCCGAGATCCCGGGCTGGTTTGACCAGACTGTCAGTATTTCGTTAAACATCGATTTTTCCTCTTTTCCGTTGAAGTTGCAGTAAATCTAGGGTGGGGCTGTGAAAAATCGGTGAAAAACACGGAAAAAAGACTATAAATTTCTGCAAGGTACTGTTTTATTTCGAAATATTTCGCACGCTAAGGCGCCCAGCATAAGCCCTTGCTTGGCACCTCACTACTTGAACCTATGCATAAAAAGCTTTACTGGACGCGCTGATGGCGGCTATTTTCTGGGTCGAAGATCAATCGCACTGGATTAAGAAATTTTCTCCCGTGCTCGAAACCGAAGACTTTGACGGTAAGCCGAATTCGCTCGCAATTTATAATTTTGCCGAGGCCGCTCGGCAAAAGATCGCGCTGACTGAAAAGGAATCGCCACCGGATGTAGCGCTGCTCGACGCACGCATGAATGGTAATGACCAGGCCGGGTTTTCGGTCTCCAACGCGTTACGCAAGAAGTGGCCGCAATTACCGATCATTTACCTGTCGGAGCACAGCGGTACCGAGATCGAACGTGAAGCGCTGGAGCAATTTTCGGCAACCGATTTTATTGCCAAACATCAGAACAATGTCGAGCAGGTTTTGTGCTGGCGAATCAAGGCAGTACTGAGGCAGGCTTCGATCGATACCGATCTGTCATCCACGTTAAATATAATTTCCAGCGGTGAGCTGACCATCGATTTGAATACCTGGAATGTCTACTGGAAGGGTCAGCGCCTGATGAATCCGAGTAACGCCAAGCGACCACTCGCACCAATGCCGAGAAAACTGTTGCGTGAGCTGATGGAGTCATCTCCCAGGCCGCTTACCGCGGGACAGATTGCGGAACGACTCGACCTGGACCCCGAAAAGTTTTCCTATGCCAGTTACCGCCAGCATATCAAGACACTGCGACGGGCTTTCGATGCTGTGGAGGACGGGACTGCAAGCTTCAGCGCACTATGTAACCAGGGCCAGGGGATTGTCACCTTCGGCGATGAAGGGGCTTACCTGTGGAAGCCGCCCGGTAACAAGAAAAAATGAAACCCGCGCGAATTTACTATCCCTGGCCTAGTACCCTGGCGGCACTGATGGTTGTCACCTGGCAATTCCTACTGGCCAATGCCGCGCTGTTTACAGAACATCCCCTGCCCGAGTCCATGCGTCAGCAGGACAGGTTGCTAATCGCGTGCGCAGCATTGGTGCTATTGGTGTTTTTTGATGTGTGGCGTTTTCTCAAGGCAAGTGCCCGCTGCAAGGAACAATTAAGGCAGCACCAGGATCAGATCAGCGAATTGTTTGATTCGAAACGCGAGCTCGGAACGCGCGCGCGTACCTATTCCGATCACGCGGACAAGCTGAAAATGTTTATCAGCGAACGCCTGCTCGAATATATTGAATACGATGAAAAATTTTTACATTTTAAGAACATCGCCTCCGAGGTACGCCACAATGGTGTAATCAGTTATGACAAGGCCCAGACTGCGCTTAAGCAGGCCCAGCAAAGCTGTGACGATGGAGAAGATCAGCAATATCGTGAAGCCGCAGACGGCTTGCTTTATCTATGGGACTTGCTCGACTTATCCACTACCGACAACATTACCCTGCATGTAGCCAACCAGATTTATGACTGTGAAGAGCATTACTTCCAGGCCTTACTGAACGAAAGCGGCAGCGAACCTGCGCCCTATCAGCCGACCTTTATGATGAGCCATGCGCTGCGACGCGCGCTACTGCCGATCACTGAAAATCCTGATCAGCTCGGATTAAACCAGCAATGGCCGAAGCGCGGCAGTTACAGCGATGAAAAATTCAACATCCTGTTGCAGGTCGATAGTGAAATGCTGGGCAATGAGAACCACATGGTTCTGCTAATCGAAAATCTGCTCAACAACGCACTTTTTTATGCCCAGCAAAAGGCTTACAAGAATCGAAACAGCAGTGTTTCGATACGCCTGACGCAACGTGGCGGTGAAGTTGTTTTTGAAGTCTACAATCGCGGTCCGAGAATCAACGATGATGAAAAAGACAAGATCTACCAGCTTGGATTTTCGTCTCGACGTATCCGCGAGCATCATGGTAAGGGCCTGGGATTGTATTTCGTTAATGAAATCACCAAGGGCTTTGAGGGCTCAATCGTGTTTAACAATATCGATAACCATGAATATCGTATTTCGCTTAGCGTTAAGCTGATCAACGGTGATATCCATAGAGAACAGCTCGAAATTGTCGATATCAATGGCAAGCCGATGTGCCAGCTTGCGGAATCGGAAGAGCAGGTCAGCAAGCGCCATGAGTGGTCATATTCGGCGCCGATCGCGAGTATCGAAATCAGCCCGAAGGCAGCAAAGAAGCCGCAGTTGATTTCTGGCCTGGAGCTTGGAGAGGATAGTAGTCACTTTGATACGACCGACCCGTTTTTGCCGCACTGGGTTCTCGACGTAAAAAATCGCAAGCGGTCTGCGAAACTGGTTTTCTTGCCTCTCGATGTGCGCGGAGTTGAGTTCGTCGCGCGCTTCCCAACCGCCAAATCAAGACTGGATAATCAGGACTGAGACACCGATAATCAGCGTCATGTCCGATGCTATTTACTGGTCTGCCTGCAGAATTGCGCGCGAAATTCGCGCGGGTGAGTTGTCTTCCCGTGACATCGTCGAGCTCTGTCTCGATCGCATAAACCAGGTCAATCCCAGTATCAATGCCGTGGTGCAGCTGGCGGACGAACGTGCCCGCAACGAAGCGGATGAACTTGATCGGCAAGCCGCTCGTGGCCAATTCAAAGGTGCCTTGCATGGCGTGCCGATCACGCTCAAGGATTCGCTCGATACCGAGGGTATTGTCTCGACCGGTGGCACCATGGGGCGTAAGGGATTTATCCCGTCTCAGGATGCATCGGTGGTCGCACGGCTACGTCATGCGGGTGCGGTATTGCTCGGTAAAACCAATACGCCCGAGCTTACCTTTAGCGGTGAAACCAATAACCTGATCTATGGAAGAACTAATAATCCTTATGATCTTGAACGCAGCCCGGGGGGCAGTAGTGGCGGTTCGGCTGCTATTATCGCCTGCGGTGGGTCGGCGCTGGAACTGGGATCAGATACCGGCGGCAGTATTCGCGAGCCGGCGCACCTTTGCGGCATTGCCGGAATCAAACCGACTTCCGGGCGCACCCCACGCAGTGGACACATCGTGCCTTACGCTGGTGGAGTCCTGGATTCGTTAACCCAGATAGGGCCCATGGCGCGCTATGTTGAGGATCTTGTCCTGTCACTGCCGCTAATCTGTGGCCCCGATGGGAGGGATCCCGCGGCAGTACCGGTCGACGTGCGTGATCCACAGGATGTTGATATTTCGGCGTTACGTATTGCCTGGTATACCGACAATGGCATTGTGTCGCCACACGACGACATTCAGCGAGTGGTTGCCGAAACTGCACAGGCGCTGCAACAGCAAGGATTGAACCTCAAGGAACAATTACTGCCCGAAACCCGCCACCTGGTAAACCTCACCACGCAGCTGCGCGAAGCCACAAATGCCGGTTTCATTATGCGCTTGCTGGAACGCTATGACACCCGTGAACCTGGTCGTGAACTTGATGGTTACCTGACCGAGGACGGCCTCGCCAATGCCAACCGTGTCGATCCAGCTCTGCTTGAAGCGGTCGATGAGGCGCGCAGTCGCGCACTGGGATTTTTTAGCGATTACGACGCCATCCTGTGCCCGCCCTCCTTTGCCATCGCCCGGCCTCACCAGGCATCACACGATGACAGTTTCGACCAATGGGGATATGTGCAGATTCATAACCTGCTTGGCTGGCCGGGGGTGTCGGTGCGTGCCGGAACCAGTACCGAAGGTTTGCCGGTTGGTGTGCAGTTGGTTGCCGCGCCCTGGCGTGAAGATATCGCACTGGCGCTGGCACAGGAAATCGAAAAACTTATGGGTGGTTTCGAGCCGCCGCCGTTGTAGTTACTGAATGATGGGTTCCAGCCTGGAGAGCTGGTCACGCCAGCCAGCCGAAAATCCCCGCAGCTTGCGCTCCTCGATTAACCTCGATATCCGCATAAATTCGAATTCACGGTCTGCTCGAGGCAGGTTGCGGCGCAAAATCTCGATCGTATGCGAATAGGGGTGGCCGATCGCAATCGCTGAACCCCGTTCGCGCGCCCGGGTCAGCCAGATATTAAACTGCAGCCGAATCGACTCGGGATTGGGTTCATCGTCGAGGAAGACATCTCGCGTAATCGAATTCAGGCCGGCATCAAGCGCCTGTGCATAGGCGACACTGCGGGGAGAAGTGCGGCTGTCGAGAAAATACAATCCGGGATTATAACCATGGATACTATCCATTACCGGGCGCATGAAAAAATCGAACGCGGTCAGGTGGCTGCCCATATGGTTGTTGACGCCGCGGATGAATGGAATTTGCGCCAGTAGCGAATGCACGTTGGCGGATATTTCGTCCTCATCCATCGCCTCGTTAAGAGCGTTGGTTTCATGCGCGGCCGTTGAATGGATCGATTGCATCGGTAAATGCAAGATGACTTCCTTGTTCAGGCTGTGCGCATGGAGGGCCAGTTTCTGGCTATAAACCGCACCGGGCAGTATGGCGTAGGTATGATCTCCATCGAGATTGATAACAGCCCTGCCATTTTCCATCGAGTAGCCGAGGTCATCGATCACCAGCGACAGTACCGGGCGCTGATCTGCCTGTGCAGCGGTGGCAAAGGCGAGAAACAGAATCAACCAGGCTCGAGGCATCGCGTTGTCTAGCTGCTACTGATCTGGTTCAGAATAATCAAACCTTTCAGCAGGTTGAGCGCCTCGTATAGCTGAAAGTCGGTTTCTGCCAGGGCTTCGCTGTCGTCTTTTTCTTCTTCGCCAGCACCACTTTCGCCATTTGGATTGCTCAACCGCCCTTCTAGATCGCTCTCGGAATAGGTTTCGCGGGACTTCTCATCCTCTGCCGACAATCTCAGGGTGCTTAACTTGATATCAGGCTCAATACCCGTGGCCTGGATCGAACGTCCGTTAGGAGTGAAGTAACGTGCGGTGGTCAGTTTGACCGCCGAACCATTGCGCAATTCCTGTATGGTTTGCACCGAGCCTTTACCGAAAGATTTGGTGCCCAGGATGATGCCGCGTTTGTGATCCTGTATTGCGCCAGCCACGATTTCAGAGGCTGAAGCGGAACCGCCGTTGACCAGCACTACCAGCGGTGCGCCGTTTAGGCTGTCGCCGGGGGTTGCCAGGTAACGATGGCTGGAATCATCGAGGCGCCCTTCGGTATAGACGATCAGTCCATTGTCGATAAAGGCATCGGAGACACCGACTGCGCCGTTTAGAACACCACCTGGATTATTACGCAGGTCGAGTACCATGCCCTTGAGGCGCTCCTCTTTTTGCAGGTCCGAAATGGCTTTTAGCAAGTCCGTTGTCGTACGTGACTGGAAATTGGTAATCCGTACATAGCCATAACCTGGTTCGAGCATGCGATTCTTGACGCTTTTCACGCGAATAATTTCGCGGGTTATTGTAAGCACCAGTGGTTTGGGTTCGCCATCGCGCACGATTGTCAGGTCGATCGCAGTATTGGGCTTGCCGCGCATAACTTTAACGGCTTCGTTAAGCGTCATACCCTTAACGGATTTGTCGTCGAGTTTGATAATCAGGTCGCTGGCCTTGACGCCGGCGCGTGATGCCGGGGTGTCGTCAATGGGAGAAATAACCTTGACGAAACCATTTTCCATACCAACCTCGATGCCGAGGCCACCGAACTGGCCGGTGGTGCCGATTTTCAAGTCACTGAATTCGCTGGTGTTGAGAAACGCCGAGTGTGGATCGAGCCCGTTGAGCATGCCGCGAATGGCGTCCTCGATGAGTTTCTGGTCGTCTACCGGCTCAACGTAATCCGATTTGACCTTGGAAAACACTTCGGTAAAAGCCTGCAAATCCTCAAACGGGATTTGATCATTGTCCTTGAGCGCATAAACACTATGGCCCACCGCCAGTGACAGCCCCAGTAAGGTTCCACTCAAAAACCAGGTGGATGTTCGCAGATTTTGTAGCATTCGATTCTCCGATAGGGCGCGCTGGCCGAAGTCGTGATTAAGTATTGTAGACCAGATAAGGTCGTATAAGTTGTAAACAGTTCAA
>JARFPR010000275.1 GCA_029288195.1 Gammaproteobacteria bacterium
CGAACTCGCGTGCCATGACAAACGCGCTGCCGCCGAGTCCACAGCCGACATCCAGCACCCGTGATCCCGGCGCAAGTTCCAGGCGCCCGATCATTTCCCGGGCCAGGGCCTTGCCGCCCGGGCTGACGAAATCCTCACCGTAGACGCGCTCATACTGCAGTATCGATTCGGGTTGATATTGCACCGAGTCGAGAAAATCCTGAGTCACGTCGTTTGAGCTCGCCATCCGCTACCTTTTTTGGATTTAAGGCTTTTTGTGTATTGAGCACAATACTATCCAATATCAGGAATAATTGCTCTTTGATGAACAGGCGAGCGCAATATGCATTAAAAATTGAGCCAGCTATACTGCTTGTGGAAATTCCTGTCGTCAGTTCAGCAGGTATTAAGCCCTCATCGACAGGATGAGGATTCGTATCGAGTTACGGTGAGGCTGTCACTCATTAATTACATACTAAAATACGTTTTTACGTTGACAGTGGTGATTGCACTCGGCGCCTGCGCCGCGCATCAACCCTATAGCGAGAACTTGTCGGATCGTTACTACATCGTTCAACCCGGCGACAACTTTGCTTCGATAGCCTTCTTGCTCGAAACCACGACAAAACAATTAAAACGCGCCAACCTGTGGGCAAATTCAGGACCGTTGCAACCCGGCACGCGGCTATTGGTTCCGCGGGCGACATACGGTACAGATCCCCTCAGCGTAGAACCGAATAATATTGAAATTCTTTCGGCGGATTACATCTGGCCACTAAAACACTTCGAGGTATCGTCGAAATTCGGCTATCGCAGAGGGCGCCTGCATAGCGGCATCGATCTGCGCGCGCCGAATGGAACTCCAATTCACGCGTCCGCTACCGGCAGGGTTACTTTTTCCGGCTACAAAAACGGCTATGGCAAGACGGTCATTATCGATCATGGCCAGGGGATCGAAACCACTTACGCGCACAACAGCCGCAACCTGGTCCAATCAGGTCAACAGGTTCAACAAGGAGAAGTCATCGCCAGGGTCGGCCGCTCAGGCAGAGCCACGGGCTACCACGTCCACTTTGAGTTACGCATGCACGGACAGGCGCTTAATCCGGCCCAACGTATTCAGGCAGCCAGGTAGCGGACGGCCGCAAAATAAAGGATCACGGAGTTATTCCCGCTGTTACTGGAAGCAATTGCTCACGGACCCCTAATTGGTGCAATTATTCACCGGAAATACCCTTGTCATTCAGCTAGGCTATGCTGTGTTTTTACAGCCCGCAGAAGCTGGAATGCTTGCTCGCCATATCTGAACACGGTAGTCATTTTTCATGAGTTTCCTTAACGATTTCACCAACTCCCTGCGCAAACTGCGCGGCTATCTCGGCCGATCGCAGTGGCGCAAGAAAATTCCTTCACCATTTCAAGGTGGCTTGAAGGCTGCCTGGACTGCATGGCGCGAGCGCCGCCGCAAACTGCCGCCTGACGACATTACGCACAGCTTTACCGCGCGCGCTTATCCTGGTTCCAGGTCGCGCCTCTACGTCGTCCACGCACCGGAAGGCCGGATTGGCGGTAAACCGAAGCCTCTGGTGGTTGTGCTGCACGGCTGCCAGCAAACCAACCACGACATCGAGCAAATCACCGGGTTCAACGAGGTCTCCGATCAAAACGGATTTCTCGTCGTCTACCCGTTCATCACCAGCTACCGCGGCATGCGCAATCGCAATTGCTGGGGATGGTGGTTCGATCGTGAAATCCACGCCGGTGCCGGCGAGGTTGAAGACCTTTGGCAAATCATCGAGGAAGTTAAACAGAACTATGCCGTCGACGAGCATCGGATTCACGTGGCCGGCCTGTCGTCCGGCGCCGGCATGGCGGTGGCGATGTTGGTTGCGCACGGCAGCCGCATCGCTTCCGGTGCGGCGGTGGCCGGGGTGCCCTATGGAGAGAAGGCTGATTCCGTAGCACACGCGTTAAATCCGGTACCGAGTCACCGGCCGGTGATAGCCATCGCAACCGAAATGGCCCGTGAAATGGGCGAAGACGCGCGCACCGTTCCAATCCAGATCGTGCATTCGCGAGATGACGACAAGGTGTTGCTGAAATCGGCTGAAAATTTACGCGACAGCTGGGGCCATCACTTCGAGATCGACCTGCACCACCCGAAAACACGGCAGGGTCAGGTCGCCGGAACGGGCTGGCAACATCATCAATACCAGGATAAAGAAGGCAAGGCCGTGCTCGAAACCCTGTTTCTCGAGGGTCCGGGTCATGGTTGGTATGGCGGCAACCCCGGTCGATTCAGCTTTCCTGACGCACCGGACGTTAGCGCCCACCTCTGGGATTTCTTCAAAATGCACCCTCTGCAGTAATCCAATCCCAATATTCAATCATTGGCGGCGGCAATCTCGAGCGGCTTAAACATGCGCCGATATTGTCCCGGCGGCAGGCCGGTCAGACGTTTAAACAGTCGACGGAAAAAAGAGATATCCGTGTAGCCCACGGCGTCGCTGATTTCATCGATCGGCATATCGCCCTGCTCGAGCAGATTCTTAGCTTCCTCAACCCGCAGGTTCTGCAAATGCCCGATCAGGGTTGTTCCGGTGGCTGCCTTGAAACGCCGTTTCAACGAGCGTTCCGGCACCTCGCTGAGCTCGACGATCTGCCGGATCGCATCGATCTCGCGATAGTGTTCCTGCATCCAGTTTTCGCACTGCTTCACTACCGAGTCGGCATGTGGCGCACGCCGCACGAGGCCGGTATAAGGCAGCTGCCCTTCCGGATGCCATTTCAACAGGTAAACCTTGGCGATTCGTAAGGCTTCACCCGGGCTCGCGTGTCGGGCGATGATATGTAACGCGAGATCATGCCAGGAGGTAGTGCCGCCGGCGGTTACGATGCGTGCTCCGGCATCGGCGTAGACCAGGTTCGACGCGGGATCGAATATAACCCGCGGATACTCGCGCCTGAACATGTCTTCGTAACCCCAGTGCGAAGTCGCGCTGCGGCCGTCGAGCAAACCGCTTTCGGCGAGCAGGATCGAACCCGAACAAGCGGAATAGAGCTCGGTTCCCTGCTGGTAACGGCGACGAATCCAGTCCAGCACCGCGGGGTAACGTCCGCGAATCGACTCGTCCGGCCCCATCCAGATTTCGGGCAGGATAACGACCGAGGCATCGGGGTTGTCCGCGATCGAAACCTCGGGAGTGATCGGGATTCCGTTACCGCAGGTAAACGGGCGATCGAGCGGCGATACGATGCGTACCCGAAAATGTTTCTGTTCATCCTCGCTGCGCACGAGTGTCTGCCACAGATTGCCGGCCGACGAAAGCACGTCAACCATACCGTAAAGTGCCGAACCCGCGGTTTCCGGAATTGCCAGAATCAGTATATTTTTCATATTTTTAGCGCACTATTTCGATTAATTGATCAAATAGTGGCACAAATAGCCCCTTTTTGCCATATACGCATCTTATTTAGCAGCAGTTAGTGACCCACAATATCTTCACGTCAACAGCCACCAGGCTGGTGGCGCAACCGACTAACTGACATTGAGGAAATACAAATGAAACAAGCTAATAACCAACAGACCACCCCGGAGCAGCCGGCACAGAACGTCGTTAACGGCGTCGACATCGATATTCTCGGAGGCACCGTGGGTGCAATCCAGGGCGATCCCGGCATGGGCGCCTGCCGATTTCGCGCCAGCAACAGCTGGGTCGATGGTGCACAAAACCGCAGCCGGGTAACCGGGTTTTACGGTGCGCACCAGGAGATCGCGCACAAGCAGTCGTTCGAAATGGTTGCCGACGAACCGGCGATACTCGCCGGTAACGACGATGGCGCCAACCCGGTCGAGCACTTGCTGCACGCGCTGGCCTCGTGCCTGACCACCAGCATGGTGGCACACGCCGCGGTACGCGGAATCAAGATCGAAGCGATGCAATCCGAACTCGAGGGTGACATCGACCTGAATGGATTCCTCGGCCTGAACCCGGATACCGCCAAAGGTTTCACCGATATTCGCGCACGATTCACGGTCAAGGCCGCGCCGGAAGACATGGAAACAATCTGGTCACTGGCTTCCTTTTCACCGGTATTCAACACGCTGACGCAGGGTGTAACCGTTCACGTCGACGTGGATTCCGAGTAAGCATGCAACCATTTGACCGAGCCGGCGGATCCGCAACGGATCTGCCGGCAAATTCA
>JARFPR010000280.1 GCA_029288195.1 Gammaproteobacteria bacterium
CTGGGCGTGCAGGTGCATGGTGGCATGGGATTCATCGAGGAAACCGGAGCGGCCCAGTACATGCGCGATGCCAGGATCCTGACCATTTACGAAGGCACGACAGGTATCCAGGCACTTGATTTAATGGGTCGTAAAATGTTGCGTGACAAGGGACAGGCGATGGCCGAATTGATCGAAGAATTGAAAGTCTTCGGCCGTCAGCTGGACGACGCCGAGGGAACTATCGGTGTGCTCGCCGCGCGTTTTACGGCTGCGCTGGCCGCGCTCGAAGACGCGACCAACTGGTACCTGCAAAACGTTACAGACGATCCGGATCTTGGCAGCGCCGTGGGTGTTGATTACCTGATGCTCGCCGGTAATGTCGCTTGCGCCTGGTTGATGGGTAAATCAGCGATGGTAGCGCAAGGGCATATCGATAACGGCAGCAGCGATCATTTCTATTCCGACAAGATCAGCACGGCATTGTTTTTTGCCGAACATATCCTGCCGCGCAGTGAGGCGCAGGTGTTGATGGTCAAGGCTGGCTCCACTAGCGTGATGGCAATTGAAGTGGATAATTTTTAGTCAGTCTGTAATTCCGACGCGGTTATTTTTGTGCCCGGCCAAGATGAACCCTGTTCAACGGCAATGGCCGCCTGCGCCCGGTTTAACTAGCGTGGTAATCAGAGCACAGCAATCCCGCCGGGCGCGCGGGAAATCATTAAACAGTTCGAGGGGATCGAAGCATGAGTAAATTACAGTACCTGGAAGTCGAGAGGCATGATGCGGTGGCACTGGTCAGGCTGAATCGGCCCGAAGTCCTCAATGCTTTGTGCATGGGCTTGATGGAGGAACTCGCACAAACCTTAATCGACCTCGATACGGACGAAGCGGTAGCGGTGATTGTGCTTACCGGCAACGACAAGGCTTTTGCGGCCGGCGCCGATATCACCGAAATGAAGGATGTGAGCTATCAATACATGCTCGAACACGGTGGCCTCACGCGGCACTGCGACAGTATTGCCAGTTGCCAAAAACCCATCATCGCCGCGGTTGGGGGCTATGCACTGGGTGGTGGTTGCGAGCTGGCGATGATGTGTGATTTTATTATCGCCGCCGATAATGCGAAGTTCGGTCAACCAGAAATCACCATCGGCACCATCCCGGGTTTTGGTGGATCGCAGCGGCTCACCCAACTGGTTGGTAAATCAAAGGCCATGGATATGTGCCTGACAGGACGCATGATGGATGCTGCCGAAGCCGAGCGCAGCGGTCTTGCTGCGCGGGTCGAGGCGTTGGATTCCTATCTTGCTGTGGCCCTGGATGCGGCTGCGAGGATCGCGAGCTTCTCCCGCCCGGTGGTATCGATGGCCCGGGAGGCGGTTGATATGGCGCTCGAAACCACGCTGACACAGGGTATAAAAACCGAACGTCGGATGTTCAAGTCGACCTTTGCACTGGATGATCAGAAAGAGGGTATGACCGCATTTGTGGAAAAGCGCAGCCCGGAATTCCAACACCGTTGAAATTAGCCAGGACGGAACTATATTATCTTTTCCCTGGATAAAATCGGGTTCGGCACTATCAGTTTCTTGACAGTGTGTTAGAATATGCGCCGGCAGAAACCTGGCCTCAAAGTTTTTCTTTGTAAATCAATAATTTACAGTAGCTTTAGCGTCTTTAAATGCAGTAAAGACGGGGTGTTTTTTTGTTGGGAATAACGGGGTTATGGCTCCGCAGCAGACAGAATTTTTACTTTACGATTTTTTTTACTTAAGTGGATACCACCATGGCAGACCTGAATAGTTATCGGAACATCGGCATTTTTGCGCATGTCGACGCCGGTAAAACCACGACCACCGAACGCATTTTGAAACTCACCGGCAAGATTCACAAAATCGGTGAAGTGCACGATGGCGCCGCCACAACCGACTTTATGGACCAGGAGCAGGAGCGCGGGATTACAATCCAGTCCGCGGCGACCAGCTGCGAGTGGAACGAACATCGTCTGAACATTATTGACACTCCCGGGCACGTGGACTTTACAATCGAAGTCTACCGTTCGCTCAAGGTTCTCGATGGTGGCGTTGGTGTTTTCTGTGGATCAGGCGGTGTCGAACCGCAATCGGAAACCAACTGGCGTTACGCTAACGATTCCGAGGTCGCGCGCATCATTTTTGTCAACAAACTCGATCGCCTGGGTGCTGATTTCTATCGCGTGGTCAAGCAGATAAAAGATGTGCTTGGTGCTAACCCGTTGGTCATGACCCTGCCGATCGGTACCGAAGAAAATTTTACCGGTGTTGTTGACCTGCTGACGCGTAAAGCCTGGGTCTGGGACGATTCCGGCGATCCGACCCAATACGAAGTTCAGGATCCGCCCGAGGATATGGCAGACCTGATCGAAGAGTACCGCGAAAAAATGATCGAACTCGCACTCGAGCAGGACGATGACTTGCTGGAAATGTATCTCGAAGGCGAAGAACCGGAGCTCGATGCGATCAAGGGTTGCATTCGCAAGGGTACTATCGCGCTCGATTTTTTCCCGACTTACTGTGGTTCAGCCTTCAAGAACAAGGGTATCCAGCTGGTACTGGACGCGGTCGTAGATTACCTGCCGAATCCGACCGAGGTCACGCCCCAGCCGGAAATTGATCTGGAAGGTAACGAAACCGGCGAAGTCGCAACTGTCGATCCTGCAAGACCTCTGCGAGCACTGGCTTTCAAGATCATGGACGACCGTTTCGGTGCGCTGACCTTTACCCGGATTTACTCGGGCAAGTTGTCCAAGGGTGATACTGTCGTAAACACCTACACCGGTAAGACCGAGCGTATCGGTCGTATCGTTGAAATGCATGCCGATGATCGCATCGAACTCGATTCTGCGGAAGCCGGTGACATTGTCGCCCTGGTGGGTTTGAAAAATGTACAGACCGGTCACACGCTGGCGGATGTCAAGAATCCGGCTACGCTGGAGCCAATGGTGTTCCCGGATCCGGTAATCTCGATCGCGGTCAAGCCCAAGGACCAGGCTGCCTCTGAGAAAATGAGCATCGCGATTGGCAAGATGGTCAAGGAAGATCCTTCATTTTATGTTGAAACCGATGAAGAGAGCGGCGAAACCATTATCAAGGGCATGGGCGAACTGCATCTCGATATCAAGGTTGATATTTTGCGTCGCACGCACATGGTCGATGTGGAGGTCGGCAAGCCGCAGGTTGCCTACCGTGAAACCATTACGCAACGTATCGAAGACAGTTACACGCACAAGAAGCAAACCGGTGGTTCAGGCCAGTTTGGCAAGATCGACTACGTTGTCGAGCCTGGCGAGAGCGGCAGCGGCTACCAGTTTGAGTCCACGGTAACCGGTGGTAATGTGCCGCGGGAATTTTGGCCGGCGATCGAGAAGGGATTTGCCAGCTGCATGGAAGAGGGTGTATTGGCCGGATTTCCGTTACTCGATGTCAAGGTCACGTTATTTGATGGTGCTTTCCATGCGGTGGATTCTTCCGCAGTTGCATTTGAAATTGCGGCCCGGTCAGCCTATCGCCAGACTATCCCCAAAGCCTCGCCACAGCTGATGGAACCGATTATGAAGGTTGACGTGTTTGTCCCCGAGGATCATGTCGGTGACGTTATCGGTGACCTTAACCGCCGCCGTGGCATGATCAAGTCACAGGAGCCAACCACTACAGGCGTTCGCGTCAAGGCTAACGTACCGTTATCGGATATGTTCGGCTATATCGGTGATTTGCGCACCATGACCTCGGGTCGTGGACAGTTTTCGATGGAATTCGAGCACTATATGCCGTGTCCGCGTAATGTTGCCGAGGAAGTTATCAAGGAAGTTAATGAACGACGTGCAGCGAAGTAACTAAGTTGTTGATGTGTTGGATGAATTTCGATCCATCGCTATTGACATGGCTTGGGGGCGTGTAGAGAATACGCACCTTGCTGGAGGG
>JARFPR010000332.1 GCA_029288195.1 Gammaproteobacteria bacterium
CATCTGGACTTCGTACCATATTGATCAGTACGATCACGCTTACCTGTTATGGCTACTGAGTTCGGGCGAGGGCAATTTTGCAATTCTGCGCTCGGTATTGAGCGATTCGATCTGGGTATTGATGCAACGTAATGCGACTGAGCTCCTGATCGCGGCGGCATTATTGATATTAGTCTGGATCTGGCGCACGGGTTATCGCTTTGGCCGACTGTTGCCGGATGATCTCTCGCAGTCACGGGCCCTGGGAGAACATTTCTCGTCGATTTCCCATTACCTGTGGCATCGTCGACAGGGAGAACACCTGGTGGAACCTTTACGCGCACGGGTATTACGCCGCGCCAGCCTGACACTGGGCGATTTTTCCAGTGTTGACCAGGCAGGACAATTCGAATTGATGGCACAGCGTTGCGATCTCAATCCGGAGGCAATTGCGCGCGCCTTCGGCAACAACGATTTTAGCGAAGCATCTTTTGTACAAACAGTAAGACTTTTAAAACGTATCGAGCAATCACTATGAATGATTCAACCAGCACAATATCTGCGGCACTTAACGCGTTGCGAGAACATATCAATGGCCGGCTGATAGGTCAGTCACAGGTCGTCGACCAGGTCTTGATCGCCATGCTTGCAGGCGGCCATGTCCTGATCGAAGGGGTACCGGGGCTGGGTAAAACCCTGTTGGTACAGACGTTGGCGGCCGGAATAGGGGGCAAGTTCAAGCGCATCCAGTTCACCCCCGACCTGATGCCTGGAGATGTTACCGGGCATGTCATGTTCGATATGTCGCAGAGCAAGTTTGTACTTAAACAGGGCCCGGTATTTACCAATCTTTTACTCGCCGATGAAATCAATCGTGCCCCGGCGAAAACCCAGGCCGCGTTGCTAGAAGTCATGCAGGAATACCAGGTCACGCTGGATGGCAAGTCGATGCCAGTCAGCAAACCGTTCATGGTATTGGCAACACAGAATCCGATCGAACAGGAAGGAACTTATGCACTGCCGGAGGCAGAGCTGGATCGATTTATCATCAAGATAAACATCGATTATCCGCAGGCTGACGATGAATTGCTGATCGCGACCCGTTACGCGCTGGAATCCTTTGGTGGCGATCAAGGCGATATAAAACAATTACTCGACGTTGACAACGCCCAGCAACAGTGCGCCGCTATCGAAGTAGACGAAAAGGTCGCTGAATATGCAGTTCAGCTGGTACGCTCGACACGCGGCACCACGTTGTTGCGACACGGTGCCGGCCCGCGTGCCAGCATTGCGTTGTTACGCTGTGCCAGGGCACTGGCGTTGCTCAATGGCGTTGGTTTTGTTACTCCAGACGACGTCAAGTCGATGGTCTTACCGGTATTACGGCACCGGGTCATACTGGCGCCGGAGGTAGAGATCGATGGCCTTGGCGTCGATGAAGTGCTCGCAAACCTGTTAGAGAAGGTCGACGCACCACGCTCATGAAACCTTCCCGGTTGCTAATTCAGTTGCTACTGGCCTGGCTGTTGCTGGGCCTGCTTGCAGCGGTCGCCACGATTCTGGAGTGGCCCCAATCGTTCGAGATCAAGCTTGTTTTCTGGTGCTGGTTTGGCCTGGTCGCGACACTGGCATTACTGGATTGGTTTGCACTGCGCAGGCCACGACTCGAAGTGATACGGGCGCTGGAACCGCACCTTGCTCTCGGTATCCGTCAACGGGTCGGAATCCGGGTCAGCAACCGGGAGCAGCGCCGCGAGGAATTCTGGTTGACCGATTTCCCGCCGTCGAAGCTGCATCTCGACGGTTTGCCGATAAGGCTCACACTTGAGCCCGGGGAGCATGTGGATTTGCGTTACTCGATTACGCCTTTACAGCGGGGCCTGGCCGAGTTTGGACAGCCCTGTTGTCGGGTGCTATCGGACTGGAGACTGTGGGAAAAGAACTTTTACTATGGCGAGGCCCAGTCCTCAAAGATATACCCAAACTATAAACCGCTGTTTCGTTCTTCGTTTATCGGTAGCGATCAACTCTATCTCGATCTCGGCTTGCAGCTGCGCCAGCGTCGTGGGGAGGGGACTGATTTTCATCAATTGCGCGACTTTCGAGTAGGCGATTCCCTGCGCCAGGTTGACTGGCGGGCAACGGCCCGCTTCCACAAACCGATTTCACGTGAATACCAGGAAGAACGCGACCAGCAGGTTGTTTTCCTGCTGGATTGTGGCAGGCGCATGCGCGCCAAGGATAGCGAAATCAGTCATTTCGATCATGCACTAAACGCGCTACTTATTTCTGCCTTTGTCGCCTTGCGCCAGGGGGATAGCGTGGGGCTGCTCAGTTTTGCCGGGCAGTCACGCTGGGTTGCACCGATCAAGGGACGTTTCCAGGTCAGTCGGTTGCTGGATCAGATTTACGATCTTGACAGTTCCCCGGCCGCCAGCGATTACCTCGAGGTAGCGCAGCAATTGATTACGCACCAGCCGCGCCGCTCGCTGATTATCCTGATTTCATCGCTGGAACCACAGGACCGTGATGATTTAACCCAGGCCGCAAGGCTATTGTCGCAACACCACCTGGTCATGGTGGCTTCGATGCGACAACAGGTACTAAGCGATACCCTGGCAACCGAGGTCGTGTCGATTGACGATGCGTTAAAGTATTGCGGTGTTGCCAATCACCTGCAGGAGCAATCGGCAATGTATGCGCAACTGCGCAGTGATAACATCATCGTCGCCGATACACCCCCGGCCTACATGCACTCGACCCTGATCAACGAATACATGGCCTTGAAACGGAGCGGGATTTTTTAATCCGGTTGATACAAATCAATGGAGAAATCCGAGATTCGTCTTATTGTATAAGTATATATACGCATGGCATCATGCGTTTTGGAAACCTGGAAAATAGGACCCTGTTATGTTTGAATCGCTCACCCACTGGTTTGATACTCTAAAGGATCAAAGTAAGCTATTCGATCACCCTGAAGATGAAATACTGCATAGCGCCCTTGCGTCGGTGCTGTACCACGTCATCAGTGCAGATCAGCATGTCGATGCGAAAGAGAAACATGAATTCGATCGTATATTGAAACAGGAATTCGATCTGAATGACGAGCAGGTGGACCATCTTTACCAGGCTGCCAAGGGGTCGACGGCCGATGTGCATGGTGATTTGCACACCCTGAACTTTTACCTGAAGCAAAATCCGGCGGTGCGCATGACCTTCATGCGTAAATTACTGCAGTTGGTCGACGTCCATGGTGCACATCGGGAAGGACTGGATTTATTCTACGAAACCCTGCACGAAGTTTTCCCCGAGGTTAAGGATTTTAACCAGGAAGACGACCTTTAAGAGTTAAACAAGCACGACGATTTAGTGGGGAATTATATCGTCGTGTGAGCGACCTCGACTAGCCGATCAGAGCGTGATGACCTGATCGGGCATATTACCGGCAAGTCCTTCGTACAGGTTAGGGAAGCAACCGATGGTGGCGCCGTCGACAAGCTTGTGGTGAATTTCGCGCTCCCAGCAACATTGATCGCAACCCATCAGCATGATGTTTTGCTCCCTGGCCACCTTTGCCAGTCGTTCCCCGAGGGGATCGCCCTTAACCAGTACGTAATTGTTGTCCTCGAAAAAGAACATGCCCACGACTTCCGGCCCGTGTGCCTGTTCTTCTAGCTGCGGCAGGATCATTTTCCCGAGTTTGTATGAAACGGTGTGCCCCTGGCTGGAAAAGATATATGCGACTTTCATTGGATATCCTTAGGGTGATGTTTTTGTTTTCAGGCACCAGAAAATGCCCTCCCTGCGTTAGCCGGGAGCGTCTGTCAGTGCGCTTGTGGGTATTTTTTACTTAAACAGGAACGACGTTATTTGCACAGGGTCCTTTCTGGCCCTGGCCTACCTCGAATTCAACCGCCTGGCCGTCATTCAACGTCGCGTAGTCGTCACCACTTCTAATTTCAGAATGATGGACAAAAAGATCTTTGCCGCCGTCTTCCGGCGTAATGAAACCATAACCTTTAGTTGCGTTGAACCATTTTACTGTACCTTTACTCATGTCAATACTCTCGTTAATAATGGTGAATCATTTAGATAAGCCCCAATTCGAATTCACCGTTTCGAAACAGGATTGTTACTTCTCTACCTGGACGCGATGCGATCCACCTTGTAACGGACGATTTGAGTCGGGTTCGTTACGAGCCATTTTCAGGCAGAAATTACGGGAATTTACTCTCATTATCCTAGGGGCTGGTTCGGTCGATCAGACTCCACAGCTCTATTAACAAGTACTTAGATTCCAGATAACCAGGCTATTTATTATAAGCGTACGACCAATAGTGCCTTATCAAGCGAAGCAAAGAAACCAATGTTTTGCATACAGAGGGGAGAAAATCGCGCTTAGCAGTTGTTTTTGGCCACGAAAATAGAAACTTAGCCTTCGAATCCGTGAAAAACGGGAGCTTTTAGGAACATCCTCATACTGCTACTCCCATTCCATTTCGGTAAACACCTGCTGTGCATTTCGGCCAGCAATTTCCTCAAAATTCTGCAGGTGGTTGAATTTTGCCTGGTCTACGTTGCCTATCGCCGAAATGTCGCCACCACTGTCCATGAAATCTGCAATCGATTTGCGCAGGAAGACCAGGTAATCATAGGTATCCTTTGTGGCCCGCGATAAGTCGGTTAGATGCCCGTGCCCTGGTACCAGGTATCGTGGCTTATACGTCGCCATGGTTTGAAAAACCTCGAGCCAGCTTTTGCTGTTGGATTGTGATCCGACGCCCAGCATGCGTTCGATGTAAACGATATCCCCGGTGAACATAACCTGCTTTTGAGGAAGCCAGACATAACTATCGCCGGGAGTGTGCGCCTGGCCTGAATGGTGTAGTTCGAAAATAGTGCCACCCAGTTCAAGCTTGTAAAAGTCGGTGAAAGTTTTATCGGCATAAACCGGATCGGTTGCTTTAACCGCTTTTTCTCCAACCAGGTTACCAAGCAATATGAGTTGATCCTGGGTACGGGCTTTCTGGTCGATCACCGCGGCTTCGCTGGCAATAATTTGCGCTCCCTGGTTCCTGAAATAACCGTTACCCAACCAGCGATGATCCTGCCCACCGGTATTGATAACCCGCACCACGGGCTTATCGGTAACGCTCTTTATCAGCAGGTCGATTTCTCGAGCACCGGGATGGGTACCGCCCGAGTCAATGAGTACGGCACCTTCTCTGGTAACAACCAATCCAAATGTCGCATTGTTTCCCAGGTTGTCCTTGCTGCGGTTGCCGAGCTCGCCAACTATGGCATAGACATCTTCGGTTACCTGTTGCAGGGCCAGTTTCGGTTCCGCCTGTGACTGTGCAGGGGCCAATACCAGCATCGCGACCAGAAGAAGCGCTGACGTTTTAATAATACTCATGGCAATCTCTAGTGATTTTCCTGGGTCAATTGTTTCGCCACCCATTTTGCAAAGTGATGCGATGGCTTGTCCATGATCGGCGTGAATATGCCGCCGCTGAAGGCGCTTGAGCGACGGCCACGCTGCATGCCTTCGACTACGCCGATATCCTCGTTGAATACCCTGGCCCAGACTTCCAGACGGTGTGCGCGTGCCGCGTCAAAGTCGGGGTTGTCAGCGGCGTCGCCCAGGTAGTAAATCTGTAAATGATCGAGCGAGCGTTCGGCTGAGACCGGCTGCACGAATCGTGTCCAGTAATGATCGGCCTGCAAACCGAGGAACACATTGGGGTACAGGGTAGGGTATTCGGCAACCATATCCGACCAGCCATCAAACACCGGGAATGCATCGAGATTTGTTTTCTCGTGATCGTACTTCAGGGTTCCCTGGCCGGCAAAGAGATCGTCGCCATAGAAGTGGTAGTGATCTTCGAGCTTCGAAACCGCGTTCAAATCGGGATGTATCGTCGGCAGGTGGTAACTCTCGAGGTTGTTCTCCACGCATAGTTTCCAGTTGCCGGCAAAATCGATGGTATAACTGCCGTGACTGGCGGCCGGCCTGAGCGCGGTAAACTTTTCCTTTGCCACAAGCTTGTCGATACGTTGTTGCAGCGGGGCAATAAAGGACTCGAAATCCGGTGCATCTTCAGACAGATTGACAAACACCAGGTCCATCCACACGGCAGAGCGCGCTGCGCGCAATCCATGCTCATTCTTGTCGAGACAGTCGATGCTGTGCACGCCACTGCCGCCGACATTCGGGGTGGCCAGTAAGCGGCCGTCAAGATCGTAAGCCCAGCCGTGGTAGGGACATTGAATCGTGTTTTTTACCTGGCAGGCTTCCCAGACCAGCTCATTGCCGCGATGACTACAGACGTTGTGAAAGACCCGGACATCGCCCTGCTTATTGCGCAGCATGACCAGTGGTTGACCCAGAAAACCAACGGGTTGCAAATCACCGGGCCCGGGAACACTGCAGCCGTTACCGATGCAGGTCCATGTTTTAGCGAATAACTGTTGCTGTTCCACGCGAAAGAATTCTTCGCTGGTGTAGGCCTGGTTGGGCAATCCGGTGGCGCAACCGTCCTCGTTATTGATGGCATCGAGCGTTGCTTTGCTGAGCTTTGTATTCATGGCTCGGTCGACAATAGCAAATGCAAAATCGGTTTGTCGATAGAAGACCTATAAAAAGCTTCGCTATTTGTACAAATCGTTGTTACCGGAGTTTGTTATCGAATATCGAATTCAGGCCATTCCGGCCTGTTCAAACGCGAGTGGTAAAAGTATTTTTGTAGGTTCTCTATCTAAACAGCTGAGTTAAATGTAGTTGCTAGCAATGGAAATCGGTTACGGCTCCAGCCTGAAGGTTTCAACCGGAAAAGACTTGTGCAGGCGATCGTCGCCGGTCCGAGCATGCGCCTCCATTCCCTCGAGGCGTGAAATTCTGGCAGCTGCGGCAGCGACTTCGCGGTTGGCTTCACGGCTCATCCGTTGCGTGGTTACGGTTTTGATGAACTTGCCTGCATACAGGCCGCCGGTATAACGTCCCGCGCCCTTGGTTGGCAGTATGTGGTTAGTACCGGAGCACTTGTCGCCAAAGGCCACCGTCGTCTCTTCACCTACGAACAGTGAACCATAATTACGCAGGCGATCGACCCACCAGTCCAGGTCTTCAGCCTGCACTTCAAGGTGTTCGGCAGCGTACTGATCACTGATTTGGGCCATTTCCTCGCGATCCGAGCAAAGAATAACTTCACCGTAATCAGGCCAGGAGCCTTCAGCCGCGGTGCGCGCGGTATCCGGTAATTTTGCGATAAATTCCGGCATGATTTCCAGCACCTTGTTACCGAGGTCGCGGTCGGTAGTGAACAACCAGCAGGGTGAATCCAGACCATGTTCGGCCTGACCGACCAGGTCGCTGGCGACGATAACGGGGTCTGCGGTTTTGTCTGCAATAATGGCGATTTCCGTAGGGCCCGCAAAAAGGTCAATGCCAACGCGCCCGAACAGCATACGTTTCGCTTCGGCGACGAAGCGATTTCCCGGTCCGACCAAGATATCCGCCGCATGTCCGGTAAACAGGCCGAAGGCCATCGCGGCAATACCCTGAACTCCGCCCATTGCCAGAATGGTATCGGCACCACAGAGATTGGCGGTGTAAATAATCGCCGGATTGACGCCTTCTCCCGGTTTTGGCGGTGAGCATGCGATGACATGATCAACACCGGCAGCCTTGGCAGTCGCAACCGACATCACGGCAGAGGCCACGTGCGCATAACGCCCACCCGGTACATAACAACCCGCCGTTTGAACCGGTATTTGTTTCTGCCCTGCAAACAAACCCGGGGAGAGCTCTACTTCGAAGTCAACCAGTGCTGCTCTTTGTTTTTCGGCGAAGCCACGCACCCGGTCATAGGAAAACTGGATATCGTCTTTCACCTGTTGGGAAACCTTGGCCGATGCGGCTGCAATCTCTTCCTCGGTGACAACGACGTTACCGCTATAGTTGTCCAGCTTTTCAGCGTATTCGATGGCCTTCTCCTCGCCGCCAGCCTCGATCTCCGCCAGCATTTGCGCCACGATTTTACGCGTATCGTCTTCGCCTGTAGTGGCCGATTTATCTGCTTTTTTCAGGTACTCAATGGTCATAAAATATATCTCGAAATTAGTGTTTAACCTGGTTCAGTATTACGCGCTTTCATACAGACGGGTAAGTACGAATTCCCGGTGCCCCAGGGCCTCAGCCGCTGTGAGGCGCCCGTTGGCGGTACGAAACATTGATTCAAGCAGCTTGTCGCCAGCCTCGCCCGGGGTCATCTCCTTACGCAGTAAGCCTGAAACATCAACATCGACATGTTCACTCATGGTACGAACCGTGCGTGGATTGGCACATATCTTGATAACCGGGAGGATCGGATTGCCGATGATATTGCCCTGTCCGGTGGGGAAAAAATGAACGACGTAACCTGCTGCTGCAGCCAGGGTTACCATTTCAGCCGCGGCAGACGACGAGTCCATAAACCATAAACCGGGACCTGTCGGCGCTTCTGCTTTATCCAGCACGCCGTCGACCATGCACTCTCTGCCAATCTTTTGTATGTTACCGAGCGCCTTTTCTTCGATGGTCGTCAGGCCGCCTTCGATGTTGCCCTTGGTAGGCTGGGAATCAGACAGGTCAGAAGTCTTAAAACGTTCTATCAAATCCTGGTAACGATTGAACATGAACATGAAACGCTCGCGAACTTCGTCGTTGCGGCAACGCTCGGCGACGAGATGCTCACCACCTGTGATTTCGGAAGTCTCGCCAAACAGCAGGGTTGCGCCATGCGGGTACAACTTATCGAACGCATTGCCGACCGTTGGATTTGATCCACAGCCCGAGGTGGTATCGGATTCGCCACATTTGGTGGAAACCCAGAGCTCGCCCATCGGAGCCTCTTCACGCGTTAATTCAGAAGCCCACTGTGCGTATTCCTTTGCTACCTTGGACGCTTCCATAATGGTTTCATGGTCGCCGTGCTGCTCGATGCCAAAACCGGTTACCGGCTTGCCGGTTGCCGCGATGCCATCGACAATTTTTTGGGTCCAGCCATTTTCGATACCAATTACAACGACGGCCGCAACATTGGGGTTGGAACCGGTGCCGATCAAGGTGCGAAAGTGCAACTCGAGGTCTTCACCAAACTGCAGCCGTCCATAGGGATGGGGCAGGGCCATGGTACCTGATATGTTATTCGCAACCGCTTCGCATGCGGCATTCGAAAGGTCGTCAACCGGCAGGATTATGACGTGATTACGAACACCTACACGACCGTTTTCGCGGCGATAGCCTGAAAACGTTGCCGTACTGAGATCTTGGGACATTTTTTAATTCTCCAGAAAGGGATTGTTGAACTATTGTTTGCCGATTACCAGCGCTTGGTCTTGATATTGTGAACATGGGCATGTTCACCGGTACCGATATCCGCGACGACCTTGCCGATATCCGTGCCGTACTTGATTACGGTATCGCCTTCATTCATCGGTTTTATCGCAAGCTTGTGTCCGATCGGTATATCGTTGGCCGCCTTGAATTTTATATCGATATCCTGATCCATTACCCAGCCGGTTAATTCCTCTCCGGCTTTCACACCCTCGACTACGACAACTCCGACACTGTCCCCTTCGTCATGTACTACGAAATCAATCATTTTTACTCTCCGGAATATTGAAAAACACGCCTGTATCCAGCGCTATAATGAGACCCTACGCCTCATTATAGCTTTAGTCAAGTGGTCTTATCTAAGACCTATAAGTCCATTTTAATTTTTAAATTATTGAATTTAAACGAATTAATCGGTCTCCAGTTTAATTTTCGACTGTAACTCGATTTTCCCAGTTGTTTTTTGCCATGGTCTTATAT
>JARFPR010000353.1 GCA_029288195.1 Gammaproteobacteria bacterium
ATGAACTATTTTACAGTTTTTTGATAGATCCATTGGCGGGTCCGACACGTAGCTATCAATAACAAATTACGAAAAAGCCTAAATTGCTGCCCGAGCCATGTTGAATAATTCTTCCTTGATCGTAACTTTCGTTTTGCTCGCAGGCACCGCCTTATCCGGTTGCCACACCCATCTGAACGGACAGCCCGATGAACCATCAGCGCAAGTCTTCTACCCCGTCGATCAAATGGTAGAAAATATTATTTACACCAGCCCCGATTGGCCGGAGCCGCTCGAGGCCGACCTGTACCTGCCCAAAAAACGCGGATTGCGGCCGGTGGTGCTGATGATTCATGGAGGCGGCTGGGCAAATCGAAGTCGTGGGGATATGGACGGTATCAGCCGCAAACTGATGCAACAGGGTTACGCCGTGCTGAATATCAATTATCGCTTTGCACCCAGATATACCTACCCGGCGCAACTTCACGACCTGCAACAGGCCCTTCAATGGATAGCGGAAAATGCAAATCGGTACCGGCTTGATCTCGAGCGCGTCAATACCTGGGGCTATTCTTCCGGCGCTCATCTTGCGGCCTTGATTGGCGGCATTGATAACGACAACCACCTGCCCGGTGAAACCGCTTCGCCACCGCGCATCAGGTCCGTGGTTGCAGGTGGTATCCCCTCGGATTTACGTAAATACACCGGCAGTCCCATCGTCATGCGCTTCATGGGTGGTGATAATCATGAAATGCCGGAACGCTATGCCGAGGCATCGCCCGCCTTCCACGTATCAAGCGATGATCCCCCGGTTTTCCTCTACCACGGCAAGCTGGATTTCCTGGTCGCGGAAGACCAGGCGGTCGATTACTACGAAGCCCTGCGCGCCGCTGGTATCGAGGCTGAGCTTTACCTGCACCGCTGGCGCGGACACATGTCAATGTTCCTGTTCGGCGGTGATGCCGAAATCAAGGCCATTGACTTCCTGAACCGCAACAATACGCTCAGTCAGCTGGTTGCGACCGAGTAGGTTTAATCCACTGCGCTGGTTTTCCGACCAGGCAAACTTCGTTAATTAAGAATTTCACTTGGGCAAAAACTTCCCTGGCGCTATGCTTTAGGCAAATCAGTCAGGCATCCCACAAAGCTCATGGATCATAATGTATTCCCCGAAACAGAACTGAATCAACGCCTGGCTGTGGTCAGGGAAATGATGAAAGCGCAGGACCTCGATGCACTCCTAGTCTCGGTCCCTGAAAATATCTACTACCTGACTGGCCTCGATCACTGGGGTTTTTTCGCCTGTCATGTGCTGGTTGTGCCCGCTGAGGGACAAATGGCGCTAGCCTGTCGCGCAATGGAGCGTATTACAGTAGAGAACCAGGTCAAAAATGCCGAATTTTACGGTCACGGCGATACCGAGGAATTATCTGACTACGTATTAAAGAGCTTGAATGACCGGGGTCTCACAAAGGCCAGGCTTGGCATCGAAAAACGCAGCCTGTTTATGACACCGCGTATCTACGAGTTGATTCTGGCGGCCGTTCCGGGAGCGGACTGGTCGGATGGTTCCGGGATTGTCGATGACCTGCGCCTGGTCAAATCCCCACTGGAGCAGGAGTATACGCGTAAATCGGCCGCGGCGGCCGACGCCGGAACCCTGGCTGCAATCGAGGCGATCGGTGATGGCGCGAGCGACTACGAAGTAGCCGCGGAGTGCAACCGGGCGATGATTCTGGCAGGCAGCGAATACCCGGGCTTCGGTCCATTCATTCGACCGACCACCCGTCTTGGCGAGGAGCATACGACCTGGCGCGGCGATATTTTTCACAATGGTGACGCGGTATTCCTCGAAGTCGGCGGGGCTTATCGCAAGTACCAGGCCCCGATGGGGCGCCTGGTTTACGTGGGTAATGCACCGCCTGGTGCTGAACACTCGGCGGAGCTTGCGATACGTGGGATGCAGGCAATCTGTGACGCACTTAAGCCCGGCGCCACTGCCGGAGAAGTTTACCAGGCCTGGAAAAACGTCGCCGACAGTGCCGGCCTGGTGAATTATAATCGACACCATTGCGGCTACATGGTTAGTATCGGTTTCCCGCCGAGCTGGACCGGCGGCAGCATGGTAACGAGCCTGCAGCCCGGCAGCTCGAGGGAGCTTAAAGCCGGGATGACTTTCCACGCCCATTCGTGGTTTACCAATACGGATGTCGTCGACTATTTCATCTCCAACACGGTGTTGCTCACCGATGACGGCGCCGAAAACCTGACACAGCGTACCCCCGAAACTCTAATAATTCGCTAGCCAGTCCTGCAGCCGAAACCGAAACCTTCGCAGCGGGGAGCCTGAACCCGGGCAAGAATCCGTTTTCAGGGCTCGAAACTTTTGCAACAATCAGGTAAGATCTGCCGAGTAATAACCTTATAAATGCAAATGAATTATGTTTGCACAATTATAAATTTAGAAAAACTAGTTGAAGTAAAACCGAGGAGAGATATTCAATGAGTAGTAAAAAAGAATTCAAAGAGCTGCTGACCCAGGACGCAAAAAGCGGCAAGTTGGGTCGTCGTGACTTCATGCGTTTCGCCGTCGCTGCGGGTATGACCATACCGCTGGCATCGGGTCTCTGGACCAGCGAGGTAGCGGCCGCGACACCGAAAAAAGGTGGTAAATTCCGGGTTGGTGTTCATGACGTCAATACGTCCGACACTTTCGATCCAGGTACCTACCAAAGCGTCGGCATGATCCAGCTTGCGCATACGCACCGCAGTTACCTGACCGAAATTACCCCCGAAAACGGGCTTGGACCGGACATGGCGGATTCCTGGAGTGCGACCCCGGATGCCAAGGTCTGGACCTTCGAACTGAGCAAGAGCGCAACTTTCCACAATGGTAAGAAGTTTACCTCCAAAGATGCGGCAGCCTCGTTAAACCACCACCGCGGTGAGGACTCGACGTCGGCAGCCGCAGCCCTGCTGTCGTCAGTTACCGACATCAAGACGAATGGCGACCATACCCTGATCATCGAGCTTAACCAGGGATTCGCCGATTTACCCTGGGTAATGACCGATTACCATCTCGCCATGGTGCCCGCGACAGCAGACGGCAAGGCCGACTGGAAAGGCGGTATTGGCGCCGGTCCCTACATGATTACCAATCATAAGCCTGGTATCAGTACCGAGCTGAAGCGGCACGAAGGCTGGCACCGTGAGGGTGCTTATTTCGATGAAATCGAAATGCTGGGATTGAACGATCCGAACGCCCGCCAGACCGCGCTGATTACCGGCGACGTGGATGCGATCACCTCGGTCGACCTGAAAACCATGGCGCTAATGGCGCGTAACAAGAATCTCGTGGTTGAAAATGTCCCCAGTGGTTCGGCGATTACGCTGCCCATGTTCTGCGACGTCGCACCGTTTGATAATGTCGATGTCAGGCTGGCGCTTAAGTACGCGATCGACCGCGATGACATCGTCGAGAAAATCATGTTTGGCACTGCGACGGTAGGTAATGACTACCACGTTTCTCCCGCGATGCCTTATGCCCCGACCGATATTCCACAGCGACCCTACGATCCCGACAAGGCGAAATTCCATCTCAAAAAGGCGGGCATGAGTTCTCTCGATGTATCGCTGTCAGCTGCTGACAGCATCCTGGGGGGCGCGGTAGATATGTGCGTGCTCTACAGCGAGCATGCCAAGAAAGCCGGTATCAAGATCAATGTTGTACGCGAAGCCAACGACGGTTACTGGTCGGATGTCTGGTTGAAGAAACCCTGGGTTTTCGTCAAATGGGGCGCACGTCCAACCCCCGACAATATGTTCACCCTGGCCTACAAGGATGACGCAGCCTGGAACGAGTCGCACTGGCAGAACAAGCGCTTCAACGAGTTGCTGCTGCAGGCTAAGGCGGAGCTCGATGAGACCCGTCGCGCCGAGCAGTATCGCGAAATGTGCATGATCGCCAAGGACGACGGTGGCACCGTGATTCCATTCTTTGCCAACTTTGTTTATGCGCGAAATAAGAAAGTCCAACACGGACCCAGCCTGGCAGCGAGTTGGGAACTCGATGGTGGACGCGGTTACCATCGCTAGTGGTTTGCCTGATAACTACCACAGCGTTGGTTAAGTAGGAACTATTAGCAGGTATAGGTGAATCCGGGTTCCCCGGCAGTGCCGGAGGAACCCGGGTA
>JARFPR010000356.1 GCA_029288195.1 Gammaproteobacteria bacterium
AGCGGCGCCAGCGAACACGCGGTGCACCACTTCCATGGGCTCATTCTTGATGCCTACCAGCGCGCCAGCGAAACCACTGCATGAGCCGCATACTCGAGGGTAAAACGGCATTCGTCACCGGGGGCACCGGGGGCATTGGCAGCGCGATTTGTGCACGCTTTGAGCGCGAAGGCGCGCAGGTGATTGCAGCTGATTTATCGCAGCAGGGGGAACTGCCTGAACAGGTTGAGTTCGCCGCTTACGATGTCACCGACGAAACAATTTGTCAGAATACATTTGCCACTCTTGCGGAACGCTGGGACAGGCTCGATATCCTGGTCAACGCGGCCGGTATCGAAATCGAAAAAACGATCGAAGATACGACGCTGGAAGAATGGAATCGCATCTTTGCGATCAACGTGACCGGCATGTTCCTGACATCCAAGTACGCTCTGCCGTTGTTGCGCAAATCAAATGGCGCAAGCGTGATCAATTTTGGATCCTACGATGGTTATATCGCCGACCCCGGACTTGCCGCTTACTGCGCCACCAAGGGTGCGGTACACGCGCTGACCCGAGCGATGGCCTGCGATCATGGGCCCGAGGGCATTCGCGTCAACGCGATCTGTCCGGGTTTTGTCGACACCCCGATGCTGCAAAGCTTTTTCGGTGAATCGGGTGATATTGAATCGCTCAAGAAAGCGGTACGCGACGTTCACCCGACTCGTACCTATGGCACCCCGGAAGACATCGCCAACCTGGTCAACTGGCTTGCTTCTGACGAGGCGCGCTACGCATCGGGTCAACTCTGGGTTATCGACGGCGGGCTGAGCGCACAGGTCCAGCAGATGAACTTATGAACCGGTTACAGGGGAAGACTGCGCTGATTACCGGTGGCCGTCAGGGCATCGGTCGCGCTATCGTCGAAAAATTCCTGAACGAAGGTGCTCGTGTCATGACCTGCGGTCGCGAAGAGAGACCTCAGGATTTGCCGGGTGAAGTCTACTGGCAGACAACCAATGTTGCTGACAGGATAGACATCGATAACCTTCTAAAAGCGGTCGTTGACGAGTTCGGCGAGCTCTCGGTACTGGTCAACAACGCGGGTATCCAGATTGAAAAGACCGTAGTCGACACCACCGACGAGGATTACGCTAGCCTGATGGGAGTCAATGCCTGGGGCGTATTCCTTGCCTGTCGTGCCTTTATTCCGATCATCTCCAGAGGTGGTTCGATCATCAACATCGGTTCTATCTCGGCGTCGACCGCGGACCCCGGGATTGCGCTTTACAATGCATCCAAGGCTTTCGTTCAGGGACTGACGCGTTCGATCGCAGTCGATCACGGTCCGGATATACGCTGCAACGCAATCAGCCCGGGCTGGATCATGACCGGCATGGCCGATGCTGCATTCGCGGCAGCAAACCATCCTGCGGCAGCAAAACGCGATGCACTGACGCGTCATCCGGCGGGCCGCTTCGGTGAGCCAGGCGACATTGCCAACCTCGCGGCGTGGCTAGCCTCGGACGAAGCCAGTTTCGCAACCGGCCAGTGCTATACCCTGGATGGTGGTTTGACCGCGGCCTCACCGTTAAATCCTGCACTGTTCTAGATTTCTGTCACCTTCTCGACCTGTATGAACTATAAATAGAGCACCGGACAAGTCAGTTTGACTTGCAATAAACCAGTTCAAGCAAGGCTATCGAATGTCAACCGATGTTGATGAAATCACGTTAATTCTATCGGGTGTAAAAATCCTGCAGGATCTCGATGTCGGGATCATCCGCGATATCGCGGAGCATACGCAGATCGAAGGATTCGAGAAAGACGAATTGGTAATCGAGGCCGGCCAGATGGGTCGGCGCATCTACTTCATCTTCGAAGGTAAGGTCGAGGTCCAGATTCCCGACGTACAGGGCGATGTCAAAAGACGAATCATGCTCAAGAAGGGCGAAGTGGTTGGTGAAATTTCATTGCTGATTAACTCGACCTATTCCGCCGATGTTATTGCATTATCCAAAACCACCGCGTTTTACCTCGATCAACAACATTTTAACGAGCTGATCGAAAAGCACCCTGATTTTGCCGAAGTCATGTCGCAGTTAATGACCAGTCGCATGGCGCAAAATGGCGGCATCAACCGGGTTGGCAAGTACGAATTGCGCAGCAAGCTCGGCGAGGGTTCCATGGCGACCGTGTTCAACGCCTGGGACGAGGAACTTGAGCGCGAGGTCGCGATCAAGATGCTGAAGTACAAGCTGGCCTTCAACGAGAATTTTCTCGACCGCTTCGAACAGGAAGCTAAAACCATCGCCAGTTTAAATCATCCAAATATCGTCAACGTATTCGAGGTCATCGACGAATTTTCCACGCGTTTCATTGTCATGGAAAAGCTGCATGGGCAGGATCTTGCAGCGATCCTGGAAGAAAAAGGTGCATTCAGCCTGGCGCAAACGCGCGAAATCCTGTACCAGGTCGCGAACGCCTTGCAGTATGCGCATAACCACGGTGACAAGGGCATCGTGCATCGCGATATCAAACCGTCAAACATCGTCATCGATGCCTACGGCAACATCAAGCTCACCGATTTTGGTGTTGCCGGTCCACCACAGGACAAGAAGGTTAATATCGAGGGTTCACCCTCCTACCTGGCACCGGAAATTATCAACGGCGATATCCTCGACGGACGCGCCGACATTTATGCACTCGGGGTCATGGCCTTTCACATGTTGACCAACAGCCTGCCCTTCAGCGCGGGCACACTGGGTAAACTGTTAAAAATGCAGGTCAATCAAAAACCACCCGATATTCGCAATGCCTGTCCCGAAATCGACGAAAGCCTGGCCGGATTCATCGACAGCGCGCTGTCAAAGGATCCCGATGAGCGCATTTCGGACTGGGACGAAATCCGCAGCATTCTCAGACCCGCAAGTCAACTCAACCTGATGCTGGATCCCGACGAGCTCGCAGTAATCATCCGTTTTCGCGATACCGCCTACCAGTTATCCGGCAGCTTCATCAACGCGATGCAAAAGCTGTTGCAGGAAGAAGGCATCAACCACCAGATCGAAATACTTCGAGGCGACGACGAAGAGTAAAGCGTCACACCGAAAAAGCCGGCAATATCTCCGTTAAATTGCGTCATCCCCGCGTAAGCGGGGATCTCACAATGTACCTGCGCTTTCGATCGTTACCTTGTCACGAGGACTCGGAAAACCCCTACGGGACTTACAAGATGAGACCTGACGGCCTCACTTCCGCGGTGGACTGTCGTATCCTAATGACCTGGCCTACTCCAAACCGCATTTCCTCAAACCGTTTAGATAGGGATCCAGACCTCCGGGGTGCTTTGTCGGCAGGTTTTTCTCGAGAAATTCGATCGACAGATCGGGTTTTGCTTCCAGCGCCAGGGTAAGGGATTGCTTCGCCTCGTCAACTCGCCCGAGATTCGCCAATGCAGAAGCTTTGACCGCATGAGACCAATAACCGGTTGCATTTGGAATCTGCAGGGTATGATTGGCCCATTCCAGTGCCGCTTCGTACTCTTCGCTGAGGATATAAGTGAGCGCATGAACGACCGTGAATGCCCACATCATTGGGTCGCGCGGGCTCATCGCCACCGCCTGTTTGGTCGTGAGCTTGGATTCCTCGAGTTCTCCCGCTAGCGTCAGTGCCATCCCAAGTCCATGATAGGCCTGGGCAAAACAGGGATTCAGTTCGATCGATTTTCTAAGTGCTGCTATTGACGCATCATGATCGCCCAACATCATGTGAATACGGCCGATCGCAAAATATGAAATCGCATCCCTGTCATCGCATTGCAGCGCCATCTTCGCGGCAGCCATACCTTCCTGCAATAGTGCATCCGGATCTTCCGCAGTGCCCAGAATCACAAATTGATAGCAGCAATAGGCATAGTAGGCATGAGCCGGGGCAAATTTGGGATCGGCATCAGAGGCCCTTTTAAATAACTCCAATGCGGTCCTGACATTTTCAGTCTCGTAAGTCCACATGTACCACAGGGCTCGCTGATAAAGCTCCCAGGCGTCGAGGTTATCAGGCGGCTTGTTAAGCACCCGCTCACGCTCGAACGCATTCAACTCTGGCTCGAGCGCCGAGGCAATAATCCGTACCATTTCATCCTGCAGATCGAAGATATCCTCCATCTCGCGATCGTAGCGTTCGGCCCAGACGTGGTGGCCGGTTTCGGCATCGATGAGCTGCACGGTCACGCGCACCCGGTTGCCTGCCTTGCGCACGCTACCTTCCAGCACGAATCGTACACCAAGCTCATTGGCCACCTGGCGCACATCAATTGCAGAGCCCTTGTAGGAGAAAGTGCTCTCGCGCGAAATAACCTTGAAACAACGGATCTTGGACAGGGCGGTGATCAAATCCTCGGTGATGCCGTCGCCGATATAATCCTGGTCCGGGTCATTGCTCATATTGGTCAGTGCCAGTACGGCGATCGAGGGCATTTCAGAAGCGCGCGATTTTTTTGCACCAACAGCCCCGGGCTGATCACCTTCCGGCTTCCAGTAAAATACGTGGACTGGCCGATTAATGTTTTTAAACTGCTCCTCACCACCGTCGTTGAAATCCACATCGAGCTTGCCGAGGACCTGTTCATGAACGGATGTGGAAATGCAGATACCTCCTTCGGGCGCCGCGGCCTCAAGCCGCGCTGCGAGATTGACGCCATCGCCAAACACTTCGCCTCGATCTTCGATGACATCACCGATATTGATGCCGATACGAATCTGGACTTTCTTATCATCGTCAACCTGGTGATTTTTGTTAGCCATCTCGCGCTGGATTTCGACAGCCGTATTAACGGCGCTAACTGCGCTGGAAAATTCCGCCAGGATCGCATCGCCTGCATAGCGTAAGACCTTACCGCCCGATTTTGAGATCTGCTGACTGGCGTAATCCAGCACCTCCATGACCTGTCGGTGCGTGCCCTCCTCATCGCCACCCGTCAGGCGCGAATAACCTGCGACATCGATATATAGAATCGCGGTAAGCTTGCGATTGAGCGAATCAGATGGCATCGATTCCCCTGGAATTACAAAGGCATTATTGGTTTCGAAAATCAGTATGAAAGAGCAATAAAGCTAAGTCCAGCCAAAATGGTTAATGCTGGCCTCAGGTTTCGAGTAATATTGGCGACACTATATCTTCAATTCTGGAACTGAGATCAGCGAACCCGCCGACCCCATACGCCATAAAATAGCCGGGACCCTGATTCTGCTGATGGTCGTCATCACGATCCTGACGGGGTTACAGTTGCTCGGCTCCGAGTCCGGTCCTCTATTGATGGCCGGTATCGCCGCGTGGTTGGCGGCATTGCTATTGTTTGTCGACACTGCTCGCGTGCTCAAGATCCAGGTTTCGCTGATCCTGCTGATCGGCATCGCGATGATTGTTTATGCCCGTCGACACTCGGTGGTAGTGGACACGAATGCGTTGATCAGCGCAAATACCGGCCTGATGACGATGATTGCAGCAGTCGGTTTTCTGCGCCTGGTGGTGATTCCCGAAAACGAGCAAGAGGAAACCTTACCGGTCGGCAGAAAGGCTTTTCTGCAAACGATTCTCGGGCTCAACCTTTCGAGCTCGATCATCAATATATCGGCGCCGATCCTGATCTCCGATCGCATCCATCGCAGCCACCCGCTGGATCGATTCACCGCGCAGACTTTTACACGGATTTTTTGTGGCGTCTCCAGCTGGTCACCTTTCTTCGCCGCCATGGCCGTGGTGTTAACCTATGTCAGCGACGCGAGCCTGCTATGGATCATTGTTGCCGGGTTTCCATTCATGCTGATTGGCTTTATCGGCGTTTATCTCGAAGCCCGCGTTCGTTATGCCGAAGAGCTGGAATCTTTTGTCGGTTACCCAACGCACCTGAGTGCACTCAAGATTCCCGTAATTTTGATTATCACCGTGGTATTAATTTCTCAGTTGCTACCCGCCACCCCGATCCTGGCGCTGATTGCAATCAGCGCACTACTGGTAACCTGTTCGTTCCTCATTCTGCGTCACGGGATGACCGGTTCGATCCAACGACTTAAAAATTACGTAAGCGGTGGCCTGCCCAGAATCGTCAACGAATTATGCCTGTTCCTCGCGGCGGGTGTGCTAGCCGGGGGCATCTCGGCCCTGATCACACACGGCGTTTTCGAAAACCCTTTCGACCAGTTCAATGCGATCACCGCGGCCGAGGTATTGGCCCTCATGCTGTTGTGCGCGTTCTGCGGGATTCATCCGATTATCATGATCTCGAGTTTCGCGCCGATGATTATTACGTTGAATCCCGACCCCAACCTGCTCGCGGCAACCTTCCTGTTCGCCTGGCACCTGGGCACCTGCTCGAATCCCCTGTCCGGTACCAACCTGGTATTTCAGGGTCGTTATGGTATAGCTGGCTGGAAACTTGCCTTCTGGAACTGGCCTTATGCAATCGTAATGCTGGTTATCGGCGCTGTCTGGTTGCAAATCGTCGCGCAAGCTTTTCCCTGAATCACGTGATTATCAGCATTGAAGGGTCTGGGCAATTCCGCTTGAAGAATTCGAGATCGGCCGGGCGCACTACTCCTGGATAGTCTCCGTGATAATCCTGCATGTCCTGAACCAACTGAAAATGGAGGTGTGGGGTCCAGTTACCGTTAACCGGTCGCGGCCCAATTTCAGCAATTTTTTCACCGCTGGCAACCGGCTTGCCATCATAGAGCCCGTCAAGCGAGGCCTCGGCTAAATGTCCGTAAAGACTATGAAACTCGAAATCGGCCAGGCAATGTCGCAGGATAATGACCGGGCCATAGTCACCGTTAACCTGCCGATTGGCAAAACTCTGCACTTCCGCTTCGAGCGGTGCGAAAATCGGGGTTCCGGCAGGCATGAAAACATCGACTCCAATATGGATACAGCGCTCCTCGTCGCCCTGGAACAGTTCGGTATCCCGGTAGACAGAACGATTTTCCAGGTAGCCGCCCAC
>JARFPR010000371.1 GCA_029288195.1 Gammaproteobacteria bacterium
CCGGGTCGCTGGATGCAATGCGAGTAAAATCCCGGAATCCCCCGGCAGCAAAACGAAAAATCTCGTCGTGATCGTTTAAACCGGAGAGGTAATGCACCAGGGCATAAGCGAGCATATGCGGCAAATGCGAAGTGGCCGCGAGCACCTTGTCATGATGTTCCACGCTCAGGTAATCGACAATTGCGCCGCATTGTTGCCACATGGCCTCTATTATCGAACTTGCATCCTGATCGGTCTGATTTAACGGTGTTAGAATAACGCGGCGGTTTTGATACAGGCTCGCAAAACCAGCTTCCACACCGCTCTGCTCGGTACCGGCAATCGGATGACCAGGCACAAAACGCGAAACCATTTCGCCTAGTTCGGCAGTTGCTGCGGCCACGACCGAGCCCTTGGCACTGCCGACGTCGGTGATTACCGCAGCCTTGCTAATCGCGGGTTTCAGTTCTGTAAATACCGGTCGCATCGCGCCTAACGGTACCGCAACGACAATAACATCGGCACCGTGCACACAGTCCTTTATTGAAGATTCGAAGCCATCAAGAACACCGAGTTCAACACCCTTCTCCAGGTTTTCCCGGTTGCGGCCAAATCCGACTACCTGCCCGACAGCACCCGCCTGCTTCAGAGCCAGCGCTAGCGAACTGCCAATGAGCCCCACGCCAATTATCGCGAGTTTATCGATCATAATATGTCTTCCAGTATTGCGAACATCTTTTCAAGTTGGGGTTTACTGCCGACACTTATGCGCAGAAAGTCCGGCATATTGTAATTCGCAACCGGTCGAACGATAACGCCTCGCTCGAGTAATGCCTGGTAAATATGCGCGCTATTATCGCCAAATCGCACCGTTAAGAAATTCCCTACCGACGGGATATAGTCGATTCCTCGTTCACCAAACCAGTTCTGCATTGACTGTAATCCCTGCTGATTCGAGCGTCGGCTAGCATCGACAAATTCGTCATCATCGAGTGCGCACCGGGCAGCAGCCAATGCCAGGCTATTACCGTTGAACGGTTGCCTGACGCGATTGAATAGGTCGCAAAGTTCGGCACTCGATACCGAGTAACCGATACGCAAGCCGGCAATACCATAAATCTTGGAAAAGGTCCTTGTCACAATTAAATTGGGATGTCGATCCAGCCACTGCATCGAATCCGGATACTGCTCCATATCAACATACTCAAAATAGGCTTCGTCGATAATGATCGCGATATGATCGGGCACCTGTTCGATAAATGACTTGAGCGCACCGCTCTGCAACCAGGTCCCGGTCGGATTATTCGGATTAGCGATGAAAATCAGGCGCGTCCTATCTCCGATTAAAGCCAGCATTGCATCCAGGTCGTGGCCATAAGGCTGCGCTGCATCCGGGCTGAAGGCCTCGGCCACTTTAGCCTGCGCGCCGCAAGCCTGGGTAACCGTCGCGTAAACCATGAAAGCGTATTGGGAATAGATAGCTTCCCCGGTGCTGTCGAGGAAACTGCGGG
This sequence comes from Gammaproteobacteria bacterium, assembly GCA_029288195.1. GTDB lineage: Bacteria > Pseudomonadota > Gammaproteobacteria. The sequence goes on from JARFPR010000371.1 coordinate 1,491, forward strand.
CTATTAGGTCCAGAACATCGTTGGAACCATTACCGATAGTGATCTGGTTTTCCGCAATCCCCAGTTTTTGCGCAAGCCTTTGTTTCAGGTAAAAAGCGTTTGCATCGGGATACAAGTCTATATGCTCGCTCGCTCCGGCCAGTACTTCATGCACCATGGGTGAGCATCCTAAGGGATTTTCGTTCGAGGCAAGCTTGATAGCGTTACTAATACCGAGTTCACGTTCCAGCTCTTCGACAGGCTTACCCGGTGAATAAGGGTGCAATCGCTTGATTTGCACCAGCGCGGAATCAATAACAGTCATTAGAGTGAAGCTTTTGGGTATGAACCTAATATTTTAAACAACGCGGCCTGTTGTTGCAGCTCATTTAAGGCTTCGGTAACGTTTTTATCATTCTGATGACCATCGATATCGATAAAAAATACGTAAGCCCACTTGTGTCCTTGTGCAGGGCGAGACTCGATCTTGTTCATGCTGATGCCGTGATCAGCAAGCGGTTGCAATAATCCCAGCAGTGCGCCCGGTATATTTTTGGTTGAAATCAACAGGGAAGTCTTGTCGTTACCGCTGGCACCGACATCCTGGCCACCGATAATCACGAAACGCGTGGTATTGTCAGACAGGTCTTCGATATTCTCGAAACAAATCTTTAACTCGAATATCTCCACTGCGGGAAGGCCGCAGATGGCCGCCGCGTCGCTCTCGACACTCGCCAGTCGAGCCGCTTCCGCGTTACTGCTGACCGGAATCCGTTCGACCCCCGGAAAATTCTGGTCAAGCCAGCGCCGGCACTGGGCAAAAGACTGCTGGTGGGAATAAATGTGCCTGATCTGCGAAACATCCTGCGATTTGGAGGCAAGATGATGATGGACTCGTATCTCGACTTCGCCACAAATCTTGAGCTTGGAATCCATGAACATATCAAGCGTGTGACTGATCACACCCTCGGTCGAATTCTCAACCGGGACCAGTCCATAGTTAGCATGTCCGGATTCAATCGAATTAAAAACATCCGGAATGC
>JARFPR010000395.1 GCA_029288195.1 Gammaproteobacteria bacterium
CTTGGGAAGTTGTTCTCATTATTTAATGGGCTCAGCACCTATATGCTATAGATATCTTTTGATTTTTAGAGTTTTTAGATGGAAATATGAATAATTTCATGAACAGATTTAACATACCTGTCCGTAAGTTCCTCGTAATCAGTTCGCTGGCACTCCTTGTTTCCTGCGGTGGTAGTAGTGGCGGTGGCGGAGGAGACGATGGTTTTCCCACGCCCACTCTACCGAATGATGCTGCAAGATTTGACGCCACCAATGCGAATGACACTGCCGTTACCACCATGGCTTTTGTGGATACATTTTCCCTGGTTACGCAGCTAAAAAGAGAAGCACCACCTTCGATACCCCAGGTTATCAATCGGGTGATCGATCAGTTTATTATGAGGGATCGAAATTCACCATCAGTGGCGGCACGTACCGAGGACATCAGTGCGGGTTTATGCATCACCGGTAGCGCTATCGCAGTTTTTGACGAAACCGCAAATAGCGAAGCGGGTACGATTACTTTTACCAACTGCGATGTTGGCAGCGGCATATTGATAAATGGTAGCCTTCCTTATGATACCAGCTGGAACGACGTCACTTTAGACTACAGTTTTCTTTTTGGTGGAACGCTCAGTTTTCAAATTGGTAGTGACACCATCGTCATCGTAATGAACTTGAGTGAATCCGGAAATATCGGCACCGGGGATTTTTCCAGTAGCATTAGCTTTTCATTGTCCGGCATTCCTGGCGGTGGATTCCTGGTTACAACGACACAGCCTCTGGTGGGTAATGCTTTTGCTCTAACCGTTGACAGTGGCCAGTTAATTGTTGGGGGTGCTGACGATACCCGGCTACGCATCACGGTGACCGGTATCAACGCAGCAGATGTAGACCTGGACAATGGCAGTGGCACTTTTGTGTTGGACAGCACCATTTTATTTTAACCCTGTCAGTCTCGGTTAATTGCAATCACAAAAGGCACGAACCTGTTTCGTGCCTTTTTTATGGTGCGGTCATTTCCTAAAATAAGATTTGGAAAAAGGAGTCTAATCCCATTTGTTCAAAGTCGGCACCAGCTGACGCTTAGGCAGTTCGATGCCTGTTAAAAGGTATACTGTCCCCGGATTTCCTTGTAGCAATAACATGGGCGGGACCACAACGGCCCCGTCCATTTCAGATCTGCTTTGTTACCAGCAGAAGGCATACCGCGTACCTAGGCCGTCGGTCCAAACGATGCAGGGATCCGGATCACCTGGCAATTTAAGTTTTTTTGCTTTGCCAAGTTTGGTGGTGACTACCTCGACCAAGCCGGGAGGAAGCTTGGTTAGTTGACTGATTGGTTTGCCCTTTATCTTTGGACATACAAAGGCGTTTTGCTCACCTTCATCGTTTATCCAGATGACAAAAATTCCGTCGTTACTATTGCAGAATCCCTGGCCTGCAGGGGGAACTGGTGTACTAGCAAGGTCTTTAGTGGCACATGCGCTGAGTACGGTTAAACTGAGTAGTCCTACGATCAAAGCTTTCATGTCTTATTCCTCTTTGTCTGTGTTCAGTGATGATTCTTTATATTTCATATCGGACTTCATACTAGATTGTGTATTTTTTCTTGATCCCCATACACGAACCTGGACAAAGCATAATTCGTCCACCACCGACTTACAAATGCCTGCAAAGGATTGTCAGCACAAGGAGTCCATGCAGCGCATAAGCTAAATCGCCTGCAACTGCCTCGTAACGTTATTTGGACACAAAAAAAGAGCCTCCGTGTGGAGGCTCCCTTAAGCAGACTTTCTAACGAAAATTCAATCTCGCTAGAAACTGGAAGTGGGCATATTAGTAATGCCCGTAGCAGGTGCGCACACCGTCTTGGGTAATGCAGATATAGGAATCCGGATTTTCGACGCCCTGGATAATTACCGGTACTCGTTCGTTTACACCAGTGGGTACCGTAGTTCCACTGCCAGGATCATCAGGATTGTATTCGAGGCAGGTTCGATCTTCCGGGGACAGAAGATCGTCGCCGGTTATACCAGGGCCTGCCCCTTCATTAATTAGATTTCCATCTTGATCGACAAATAATATTCCTGTCGCAGCGTCTACAAACTGGCCAAGAGAATTGACTCGCTGTGCATCACGGGCTGGATTACATTGGGGTAAACCGGTGTATCCGGAGGGCTTACTAGTATCGGTAACGTTACAGGTACAGGCGTGAAATGCATCGTCAAAACCGAAGTTTTTGGCATTCAGTTCCATGTTAATTAACAAACGTTCCTCGCCACCATCTTCACAGCTAATTCCAGTTCCATCGAGTTCGCTTGTCGAGAGATCCTCGCAAGCTAAAACTGGCAGTGGTGGCTCTGGCTCTTCAACCTGAACGAAAGAGGTTGTCAGACCGTAGCAGAAGCTCACTGCCGCCAGAATTGGGCCGGGCGAAACTAATACTTCGTCAGTTATCGCCCCGGGGGAGCCAGTGCCCTCGTCATCATCAGAGGTGCCATAGTGAAACACGCGCGCGCCATTATTACCGCCCTGCGCTTTCAAAATTATGTAGTTTATCGCGTTAACTTGAGCGTAAAACAAATCTTGCTGCTCTTCGGTGCCATTAACTGGATTGCCATTTACTTCAATAATATCCCAGGTCGTAATCCGGTCAATACCATCTACCGGTACCACGGTGTAACTCAATTTTTGAATACCACCGCCATTGGGTAAAGACAGCGTAAGTTCTCGAGTACCGCCAGGATTTGAGTCTTTAAACACCTGCACCACGCTGTTATCGCCCAGCGAACTGCAGGTGGGATTACCTTCCAGATTCAGTACGACGTCGGTACTGGTCGCCTGTACCGTGTTAAATGCGCCGATGAGCACAAGACTCGCGCCCACGGCGGTGAAATGTTTCAATAAGTTCATGTTAAATATCCTCCAGGTTGAAAAAAATACAGCTCCAGCTGCCAGGTTATTATTTTTTAAGCAGCATGCTCTAATCAGGCGACTGGCGGTCCGATCAATAGGTGTTTCACGGTGCCGAACAGCCGACCAATGTT
>JARFPR010000471.1 GCA_029288195.1 Gammaproteobacteria bacterium
ACGCTGTAGTAATCGGCGCGCCGGCACTTTAGCTGCATGTGGCAGATCAACGCGCCCCAGGGCGTCATCACGCTCGAATCGCGCGCAAAGAAATTGCGATGCAGTACCGGATCGGGCTCCAGGTAGTGGCAGGTCACTCCCGCATCCTCGTAAATGCGCACCATCTCCCGATGCTGGCTCTGCGCCAGGTCGAAATCGAACTCGATCCCGGTTTTGTGCATATTCTTAAGCGTGCGCCCGATTAGCGGGCCGGCCTCAACCCACTTGAAGTAATCAGGCTTGCCCAGCAATACGTCCCGTAAAACCCCGTAGTCGTTATCAATACCCCAGTAATCTGGAGAATTTTGTTGATTAGCCACTGATTTCGCCCCCTGCCAACGGTTTACACCGCCCAGTCTGGCACAAAATCAAGGCGACGAGAATTGCCTGGAGCCCTTTATTTCATTGATTTTGTTGTCACATTGGACCGTACTGACTGTAAATAATACTGCAAATAACAGTTTTACATCTCGTAGCTCAATAGTTACCATCGGCCGACTGAAGATTTTTTAATCGTAATCAGTAAAGTGTTTACAAGCCGTTATCAATAAAGACGGCTGTAAAGTGTATACAAGCCGTTATCAATAAAGACTGCTGTATTTTTTAAGATGTACTCTCAATAACCGAGGAAAAGTAAATGTATCTCAAAAAAACCCTGACGGGCGTTATCGTCGCCGTCAGCATGGGCGCGACCAGTATTGCCAGTGCCGCTGATGTTGTCATCGGTGTACCCAACTGGCCTTCCGTGGCCGCAACCGCGAATATCCTTAAAGTCGTAATCGAAGAGAATCTCGGTCTCGAGGTCGAGCTGCAAAACGGCACCAATCCGATCGTGTTCGAAGCGATGGATTCAGGCGCCATGCACGCGCATCCCGAGGTCTGGATGCCAAACCAGCAAAATCTGCACGATACCTTCGTCAAGACAAAAGGCTCCGTTGAAATGAATAAGAACGGCGTTGCCGCTTTCCAGGGTATGTGTGTACCCAAGGCGTTGGCTGACAAGCACGGTATCAAGTCAATTGATGACCTGACCAACCCGGACATCGCAGCACTGTTCGACACCGACGGTGACGGCAAGGGTGAAGTCTGGATCGGTGCTCCCGGCTGGGCTTCCACCAATATCGAAAAAATCCGCGCCAAGTCTTACGGTTACGACCAGACTTTCGAACTGACCGAAAGCGACGAGACACTCGCCTACGCGAACCTCGACAACGCGATCAAGGGCAGCAAGCCCTGGGTCGGGTTCTGTTATACCCCGCATTATGTTTTTGTTTTGCACGAAATGCAGGTACTCGAAGAGCCGGCTTATGACGCCTCGCAGTGGAAAGTGGTACAACCCACCGACGATCCAAACTGGTTGGCAGTCTCCACGGCTGGCACCGCGTGGGATACCGCCTACCTCCACCTGCATTTCGCCAAGTCAGTGGAAAAGAAACATCCCGAAGTGGCTAAGCTGTTCAGAAATATGAAGCTCAGCACCGATGCAGTCTCGGAGATGACTTATGCGCTGGTGATCGACAAGGAAGATCCGGCTGCATACGCCACAGCTTGGGTCAAGAAACACGAGGATCAGGTACTCAACTGGTTGACCAACTGATACTCGCACTAACAGTATAAAAATAACTGCCCGTTACCGTCCCCATGGACGGTAACGGGCTAGTCGTCAGCTGGTCTATCAGCGGGCTAAATAGAGGGGGGCGCAACTATGACTGAATCGACTGAATCGGTCGTCAATATAAGTAATGTCTGGAAGGTTTTTGGTGAGAAGGCCGACGATGCCATCAAAGCCATCAAGGACGAAGGCATTGGAAAAGCAGAGGTACTTGAACGCTACGGCTGCGTAATCGGTGTCCAGGATGCGACTTTCGACGTTCCCCGAGGTGAAATATTCTGCATCATGGGCTTGTCCGGTTCCGGCAAGTCGACCCTGGTTCGCCACATCAACCGTTTAATCGAACCGTCCTCCGGTAATATCGAGGTCCTCGGCCGCAACGTATCGAATCTCAATGAAAGCCAGTTGCGGGAATTGCGTGCCAACCATATCGGCATGGTGTTCCAGCACATGGCGTTGTTGCCACATCGCTCGGTGCGAGACAACGTGGCTTACCCACTAGAAATCCGCGGAGTTGCCAAATCCAAGCGTTGGGCAGTATCTGACCATGCATTGCAACTGGTGGACCTGGTCGGATACGAGGACAGGCTGCCGAAGGAGTTATCTGGTGGTATGCAGCAACGCGTCGTCATCGCACGTGCGCTGGCCTCCGACCCGGAAGTGCTGCTGATGGACGAACCTTTCTCAGCGCTTGACCCATTGATCCGCATGCAGCTGCAGGACCAGTTTAAGGCGTTAGTGGCACAACTCCAGAAAACAACCTTGTTTATTACACACGATCTCGATGAGGCCATTCGAATCGGTCACCGTATCGCGATCATGAAAGACGGCATCATCGTGCAAATCGGCACGCCGGAGGATATCGTCATGAATCCGGCCGACGATTACGTACGCGAATTCGTGCAGGGTATTTCGAAATTAAAACTGGTTAAAGCGCATTCGATTCTCGAGCCGCTGGAAAGTTACCAGGGCGATCTTGAGGGTGCGCCACGGGCCGACGAAGAAGCCGACCTGGACCAGTTGATCGACCACGCGGTCGGCACTGATCTGCCGGTCGTGATCACGTCGAACGGCCAGGACGTCGGCGTCGTGACCAAGCCGCGACTGCTGCGCGGCATCCAGGGGGGTAAAGAACAATGAGTGACAGCGAAAACAGCGCTAGCGTCATCGCAGCGTCGGATATCGAGGTCGACCATGCGAGCCTCGATGCGTCGATTGCCGAATTCGCCAGCCAGAACGGCGACTATTACGCCAAACAGTTTCACCGCATTCATTCATCCACCGGCCTGCTGCCGAATACCTTCAACTGGATGGCCGCGATCCTGGGCCCGGTATGGGCTGCCGCTCGCGGCGTCTGGGGCATGTTCTGGGGATTCCTGATCCTCGAAATGATCGCCTGGGTGCAGATCGGCAGGGGCTGGTGGGGTGATCCCGGCGCCAACTTCTTCGAGCGTGCCGCGGGGCAGCGCGAACGCGCCGAAGGTTTTCTCGAGCGCGCCGAAGCTGCACGCGCGGCCGGGGAGGACCCTGCCCGTTTCGAAAAGCTCGCGGAAAATATCGGTAATGCTGCGGAAAAAAGCGAAGCCCTGGGGCAGGCCGCGAGTTCCGAGGCGCTGGGCATCCTGCTCGCCGGCCTCGGCCTGCTAGTGCTGTTCAAGGCGCTGCAGGGATTTTACGCCAACTCGATTTACGAAAAACAGTTCAGCCGCTGGCGCATCGATCAGAAAATGGCCGAAAGTGGCGTCAAACCGAAGAATATCCTGCTCGGCATCGTGCTGGTGATTTTGATTGGGCCGTTGACGATTTACAAGTTTACCGTCGACAGTCCGCTCGAAGTGCTCAATGAATTTCCGGAAAAACAGGTATCCAGTGTTTTTATCGACTCGGACAAGGCCACGTTGTACACCGAGCTCGCCAGCTGGTTGGAGCAGAAGATCGACAATGCCGCGATTGCCGGCGCCGGTGCCTTCGATGGCATCACTGCGAGCGTGCGATGGGTGCTCGACGCACTGGGCCTGGCCTTGATCGGTACGCCCTGGCCGGTGGTGATGCTGGTCATATGCGTGGTCGCCTGGCGCGCCGCGGGACCACGAGTGGCGATTTTCACCGCCGCTTCGTTAGCCTACATCGCGCTACTCGGTTACTGGGCAATCGCGATGGAAACTGTTGCCCTGGTCGGCGCCGCGGTGTTCATCTGCGTCATCATCGGGATTCCGCTCGGCATCTGGTTTGGTAAATCGAGGCGCGCCTATAACGCGGCCGAACCGGTACTCGATTTGATGCAGACCCTCCCGGCCTTCGTTTACCTGATTCCGATCATCGCTTTCTTTGGCACCGGCAATCCGCCCGGGATCCTGGCGACCATTATCTTCGGCATGCCACCGGTCATTCGCCTGACCTCGCTTGGCGTGCGTGGCGTGCCCGATACGATCAAGGAAGCCGCGGTGGCGTTTGGCGCTTCACGTTTTCAATTGCTGAAAGACGTGGAAGTACCGCTCGCACTGCCCTCGATCATGACCGGGGTCAACCAGACTATCCTGATGTGCCTGTCGATGGTGGTCATTATTTCACTGATCGGCGGTGGTGGTCTCGGTAAGGTCATCCTCGAGGCACTGCAGTATGCTGCCAAGGGGCCGGGGCTGCTCGGTGGTTTCGCGATCCTGTTCGTCGCCATGGTCATCGACCGCATCGTGCAGGGTGCATTCCGTCGCAAGGACCAGGAACTATAACGGGCGCTTTCAGTCCAGCGTCTTGCTGAAATAGACGCGGTCGAAGCCGTCTTCGAGCCGGCGATCAAACTGCTCAAAACCAAGCCTGGGGTAAAGCTCCAGGTTTTCGGTCATGCTGGCATTGGTATATAACTCTATGCGGGTAAAACCATCCTGCTTCGCCTGTTGCTCGACAAACCCGATTAACTTCCTGCCAATACCGCGATTCTGAAACCCGGGAGTCACTGCGACATTTTCCAGGTGCACGTGGTCCTGCTCCGGATAAAAGACAACAAAGCCAACAACCTGGCCATCTTCCTGGGCTACATGCAGGTGACCTTTTTCGATCGAAGCGGCAAAATTTGCAACCATGGGCGCGGGCTCACGTCCAATGCGTTCGACATACAGAGTGTATGCCGCAATCGCACAGCCCTCTATCTCCGCCAGATCGGCAATGCTGGCTTTACGAATTCCCGTCACACGGCCACCTCTTCCATAATAACGCTCTGCTGCACGGCAAGACCTGGTACTAGGAGCCTCCGGCCCAATCCTGGCTGATACGTTCGTTTATTTTTTTGAACTGGTCGATCAATAGATCGCAATCGAGTTGGTTCGAGTTACAAAGTGCATCCATCTTGATCAGGATCTCGTCTCCCTTTTTAACTATCTCTCTGCGTATTGCGCTTGGATGCGCCGGGTGATCGTCAGGTGTAAAAGACCAGAGTATATATTTGCCCTCGCCTTTTTGGTTGAATATTGTCCAGCCTTCGTACTCCTGCATGCCCACGGCAGAATCTGTTTTTAGCGCGTTATAAGCTTCCTCGATTGTCGCGTAGCCTATGGGTGAGGATTCCGCAACCTGTTGTGCCGCCGAGACAGGCAGGTACAGCAGTGTTAATAGAAACAAGCTGAATCGATTCATAAGTTTTCCTTAAAGGTTACGCTATTGTATCGGCCGCTAGGAAGCAGCCTCTCCCATCCAGCCGGTGCCCTTGCCGATTACATCCTCGAGCATTGCGATTTCGCGCGCAAGCTCGCGTGATAGATTTATCATTAATAAACCAAAATCGGCGGGAAAGCTTACATGCAGGTCATAGAACTGTTCACTACTGATTTCAAGGATCAGGCTCTCCTCGACCGCAACATCGATTCCGTTATGGGAAATAAGACCAATCATCAGGTCGAACCCCATCTGTTCGCCCGCGCCGAAATACCGGGTCAGAACATCGCTATCTT
>JARFPR010000486.1 GCA_029288195.1 Gammaproteobacteria bacterium
AGGCATTAAAGCGCTTTCCAGCAGTTAACGCCTCCATCGACGGTGACGATATTGTCTACCATGATTATTTTGATATCGGGATCGCAGTGAGCTCGGATCGTGGACTGGTGGTTCCAATCCTGCGTGATGCCGATCAAATGAGTTATGCCGAGATCGAAAATTCAATCAGGGACATGGGACTGCGCGCGCGCGATGGCAAGCTGGGTATTGAAGAATTAACCGGCGGCACGTTCAGCATCACCAATGGCGGCATTTTCGGCTCGATGCTATCCACGCCAATTCTGAATCCGCCGCAGTCGGCAATTCTTGGGATGCATTCAATCCAGCAGCGCCCCGTGGTGGTCGATGGGGAAATCGTGGTGCGCCCGATGATGTACCTCGCGCTGACCTATGACCATCGCATCATCGACGGCAAGGAAGCGGTTCAGTTTCTGGTGACTATCAAGAACGTATTGGAAGATCCGGCCAGGTTGCTGCTCGGCGTATAAACCGGGCGTCGGTCTACAGGGATTTCATAAAGCTGAACTGGGTTTTTTCCGAGTCGGCCGAACCAGAGTCCATCAGCGATATATCACCGGATTCAAACTGTTGTGCCAGTTTGGTTGCATCGAGTTCGCAAATTCGTTTGCCGTCGCGGTCGACGAAAATAAAAAGGCTGGAATCCTCTGCCTTCCAGGCCAACTTGACCAGTATCTTGGTCCCGCTCAGTCTCATGTTTACCCATTCGCCGGTAGAGAGCGCGTCGACCTGGCTGATCTTCTTGGGTTTGTCGGGTTTAACTGTTTTAAAGGCGTCGGCCATTTCTGCCGGGATCTGGAAAATACCGGTCTGCATCATTTCGTCAAACTCGGTGGTATCTTCTTCCGCCGGTGCGAATGACTGGGCGGACAGCGAACGGGTCTTGCGCTTAGCCTCGATGATGTTGCGTGCCGTTTCCTCGACCACGTTTTGCTGTTCGAGCTTGAGATAATCTCTTAAAGATTGTTGCAATGACTCGGCCAGCTTAAGGCTGCGCATGGCTCGATGCAGCGAATGGGCAACCTGCGGTAATACCTTGTGTAATTTCTCCTGGTCTTCCAGGTTCGACTTCGGGATTAGCGACCAGACCTGTTTCTTTACCATCGCAATCACCTTGTGCCAGGAATCGGAGTCCATTCCCTGTCGCAACGCAATTTGCACCATCAGCGGCAGCCAGACTTTTTCGAATAGAATCAAGCGGGTACCCTGGATCTTGAGTGGCGCGGTGAGATCGGAAAGACTGCTGGTGACGATTGGCATAACCTTTTTCGTTGCTTCGAGCTTACGCGACTTGCGAATCGAGGTCTCGTTTTCCTTGATGTAAACCTGGTAGCCCTTGAGCATTTCGGAGTAACTGTCGACGGTGATAAAACCGTGGTTTGCCATGCCATCGATATGTTCACGAATGAATCGAATCCCTGAGAATTCGGAATTACCGCTTTTCGCAATTTCGACTTCACTGCCGATTATGCCGTCTAGCAAGCGTCGTGCCGGGTTACTGGAACGGCGCAGAAATCCGTCTTCCTGTACCGCGGTAATGAATACGTAAATTTGCAGGCGCGCTAACTGTTGCTTGACCGGCGAGGGCAGGTCCTCATCTTCGAATATCAATTTGAACATCTGGTTAAGTTGTTCGATTTGCTTGTCATACTCGTTGAGTTCAAAGGTGTCGAAGCGTTGTTTCAGTTCCGGGAACAGGTTTTTATAACTGCTCGAAGCCTGGCGAGATTTTTCCTTGAATCGCTGCAGCAACACAAGCAGGCAGGCGCTTTGATTCGGTTTGAAACTTTTTGGAGATTTTGACTCGCTCAAACCGTCGATGCTACGCAGATGAATTCGTGCTACCGGGATTTCTGGCATTATGCCAGCATCGAATAAAGACTGGTCGATGCGCCGGTAAGTCGGACCCAGTGCCTCGATGAAACGATCGGCAAATAAATGGTAAAGTGCGATCTTATAGTTAACTTCCAGGTTGAGGCTGTCGATCGCGTACTGGAAGGACTCGCAAAGCCTCTTAACCTGTAGTGGGTTTTCGTGGATGCTGGCACGGGATTTTTTGATGCAGGTCTGCAGGCGTTTCAAAATTGCATGATCAAATTCTTCGAAAGCCTCACTGTAGCGAGAGGTGATTGCCTTCAATTCATCGATCTCAACCTTTTCAGTTGCACCGGAAAGGCCCAGGTGCTGCCAGTCAGCCGCGGCTTTTTCTTTTGATGGAGTTTGAGTTGAAGACTTGAATTCGGAAAAATGCTTTTTCATCTGAAACCAGAAGGCCGAACAGATGATACGTTGCTTGTGTTTGATCAGTTTAACCATGCGAGCGCCGTCCTGATCAGACAGGCTCCAACCATGATAACTCCCGGCACTTTCGATCATGCGTACCAGCATTGCGGTAATTAACTTCTTACTGAGGCTGACGCTCTCTGCAAAGGTATCCTCGCCTGATTTCGAGGTAGAATTCTGACGCTGGTTTGAAGCTGTCATCCTGAGTTGAATTTCAAAGCGGTTTAGAATCCTTAATATAGGCGATAATAAACCTAAAATCCTGCTTCAATTTTCATTACTATTCGTTTTGCAGCAGATTTGTGACATAAGGCGTAAAATCAACCCCCTGTGGTACCCGCAAAACAACATTCAATGCAAAATCTCAAGCTATTTGTTACCGGCCACAAGGGCTTTGAAACCCTCTTGTTTCACGAGTTGCGCCGAATTACAGATTCGTCCGCAGCGGTGCTGACGAAAGTGTACGGCGGGGTTCAGATCAGCGCGGGAATTGAAACCGTTTACCAGGTTTGTCTGTACTCAAGGCTTGCTAATCGTGTGTTTAGTGAACTTTGCCAGGCCCGGGTCGAAGACGAAGCGCAACTGTACCAGGCGATTTACGAAATTGACTGGGAATCACATCTGAATGCACGCGACAGCATTGCAGTATCGGCGACCACGTCACGCTCGACGCTCAATCATGGACAATTCGTCGCGCTCAAGTCAAAAGATGCGATCGTCGACCGATTCCGGGACAAATGTGGCAGTCGTCCCGTGGTCGAAAAGAAACAACCCGATATCCAGGTCCACGTCAATATACACCGTAACCAGGCGAGTATTAGCCTCGATTTGTCCGGTGAAAGCCTGCACCGACGTGGCTATCGACTTGAACACTCGGGTGCTCCACTGAAGGAGCATCTAGCGGCGGCGCTGTTGGTCCAGGCGGGTTGGTGTCAACCAGACTCGAACCTGTTGCGGCTGCTTGATCCGATGTGTGGTTCGGGTACCTTTGCGATTGAAGCTGCAATGATGGCTGCCAACATTGCCCCGGGACTCGAGCGGCGATATTTTGGATTTAACAAATGGTCGCTGCATGATCCGGAGCTCTGGCAAGACTGCGTTGATCAGGCGCGCCAGGCAGTCGAGATGAATCCCGATGCGAGGATTTATGCCAGCGACTACGATGCCGGCGCGCTGGAAATTGCTCGAGCCAACGCGAAGCGCGCCGGGGTTGAAGAGTTTATTGAATTCTCGCACCAACAGGTTGTCGACCTGGATATACCGGCAACGCAGGGGGATACCCTGGTGATTTGCAATCCACCCTATGGACATCGTTTACAAGGTGGTCAGGACCTGGGTCAGCTGTATAGTGAGATCGGTGCCTGTTTGCAGCGCCTGGCGCCTGCGAAACTTGCGATAATATCGGCTAATCCGGATTTGCTGCATCGTTTGAAACTGAAACGAGTCAGCAGAAAGGATGTTAAAAATGGTCCGCTCGATTGCCTGTTTGCAATCTTCGAAACCGCAGGCGAGGTTACAGATACGGAGCCGGCATCCTCGACGCCTGCGATTGCTGACGAAGCGGCCGGTCCGTTACGCAATCGGCTGAGCAAGAATGCCAGGCATATACAGCGCTGGGCGAACAGGAATGGCGTCAGTTGTTTTCGAATCTATGATGCGGATTTGCCGGAGTTTGCGTTCGCGCTGGATCGGTACCAGAGTGAAATTGCGCCCGGGGTCGAGTGGTTTCACCTGCAGGAATACCAGGCACCAGCCTCGATTGAGACT